>JAXHTA010000385.1:0-3948 GCA_034190285.1 Thermodesulfobacteriota bacterium
TGAAAAGATCGAAGAGCTTTTCGTGTCAGGACTTCTGCATGATATCGGCAAGATTGTAGAGTTGCTGTTCATGCCGAAGGATTTTGCCGAGGTCGCATCCAAGGTGAAGGAAAAGAACACCCTTATGGTGACTGCTGAAGAGAATATCTTGGGGTATACTCATGCGGAGGTCGGGAGGTTGCTTGCGGAAAAATGGAACCTACCTCCCAGGCTTGTCAATGTCATTGCCAATCACCACCAACCGGGGCTTGCAGGCAGATTCTTACAGGAGACGGCTATTGTGCATTTCGCTGACATACTTTGCAGGGCCATGAATATGGGGTCGGGTGGCGATAATAAGATACCGCCGCTGAATAAGGAGGCATGGGAAAGCCTGCAATTGGAGTTGAAGGCGGTCGAGCCCATAATGGAGGAGATGGAAAGGGAATTCAGAGATGTTAGCCTATTCATGAATCACAGGTAGTGGGTTTGCCAGTTCCCAATCTGATTCAAGACCTACCGTCCATTTGAGAAGCAAAATCAGGACTTTGAGAAATTCCATTGCACACGTCAGGGTGTGAGCTGCAAATATGAGCGCAACCAAAGAAAAGGCAAAAGCGACTGAAAACCGTGTGGCCTTCTTACAGGATGGTTATCAGGCCATCTTAGAGTTTATAGATAAGATGGAAAGCCTGATTCAATTCCAGGACAAAGTAGATACTCCTTCAAGTATAAGTCAGATATGGAGAGTTTTCTTGGCCAACATTCGAAACCTGATTAAGATAGAGGTCTGCGCATTGTTCCTGGTTGAAGAAAAGACAAACGAGTTTTTCCTTAAGGATGTATCACCACAGGATAAAGAGCCAATTTGCCAAAAAGAGATAGATTTTCAGATAGAATGCGGAGCCTTTTCCTGGATAATGAACAGGAGACAGCCGGCGATCATTCCCTCCTTGGCTTTTAAAGACAGGAAAACGGTCATTCTTCTGCCCCTTTGCACGACAAAACGAACGTTGGGCGTGGTCTTGGTTCTCACCCCAATAGAAGAGAGTTCTGTAACGCAAGAGAATCTGAAACTCTTGACCATGTTGGCTAAACAGTGTTCTCTACTAATGGAAAATACGGTCTTGTATGAGAATCTAAGAGATGAACATGAATCCCTCCAAAAGGCCCAGACACGTATACTCCAGGCTGAAAAACTAGCCTCTGTCGGCCGGTTAACGGCAGGGGCCTCCCATGAAATACTAAACCCGTTAAATATCATTTCCGGCAATATTCAGTTGTTATTAATGGATGAGGACCTGAGTCCAGGTATCTCCGAACATCTGGAAGTAATGCGCGGGCAAACAGAGCGGATATCGAGAATTGTCAAAGGCCTATTGCAGTTTTCCCAACACCCCAAGCCGGCATCGGGAGAAGTCGATGTGAATGAACTCATCGAAAATGTGCTTTCATTGTCCGGACATGAAGCGGAGTCCAACAACATAAAGATCATTAGGAACTTTTCCCTTGATTTGCCTTCAATCAGGGGCGATGACAGGGGGCTCACACAGGTCTTGTTTAACATCCTGTCAAATGCGAGAGATGCCATGCCCAATGGCGGAAGACTCAGGATCTCCACTTGTCTATTGTCCGATAATGGCCAATTGTCCGGGGAATCTGATCTCATTGAGATCAAATTTCAGGATACGGGCGGCGGCATTGTAGATGAGCATATAGACAAGATCTTTGATCCTTTTTTCACTACAAAGGAGTCCGGGGAAAGGGCAGGTTTGGGCCTGTCCATCAGCTACGGGATTATCCAGGATCATGGGGGTACAATAAGCGCGAAAAGCAATGTTGATCAAGGAACGGAATTGACCGTCAGACTTCCTGCCATTCAATAGTTCAAGAGTCTGGTTTCCCCTCAACTAGCTGCAAATCAGGAACATGTGCTCCGCGTCCGGGCTTTCGGGGTCAAGAGGCCGGGAGCAAGAAGTCAAAATCCGGGATAGATGGAAGGGGCAATCTGTAAGATTCTGCAATGATCGTCGAAGCTTCACAGAGACAATATAAGAAATTTATAGACATAGTCTATGAAGAATGCGGCATTAATCTACGTGAAGGTAAGCTTGAATTATTGAAGGCCAGGCTTGCCAAGCGGATGAGAAACACCAAGATCAATTCATTAAGAGATTATGAGCAATTGATAAGGGAAGATGCAAACGAATTCCTGAATTTCATCGATGCCGTATCTACAAACCACACCTTTTTTTTCAGGGAGAATCACCATTGTGAATTCGTTATAAGAAACGTAACCAACTCCAATCATTTAAAAATATGGAGTGCCGCCAGTTCCAGTGGAGAAGAACCGTACTCTATCGCCATTCAGCTATTGGACAAGGGATACAGGTTTGACATTTTTGCCTCGGATATATCCAATACTATGCTAAGTTTGGCCAAAAGAGGCATATATCACAAAGACAGGGTGAGATTAGTCCCCCAACAGGTATTGAGAAGATATTTTCAAAAGGGTTGCGACAAATGGGAAGACTGCGTGAGAGTCAAAGGGGAAATCAAAAAACTTGTAAACTTTGGCAGACATAATCTCATAATTGACGAATCTCCTGGGATATTTGATATAATCTTCTGTAGAAATGTCATGATATATTTTGATGACAGGACCAGGCAGAAATTGGTAGATAAATTATACAACTCTCTCAGGAAAGGAGGCTACCTCGTTATCGGAGCAGCAGAAGGTCTTGTTGGACTGCAATATGATTTCCAATATGCCGAGCCGAGTATATACAGAAAATGAAGTAAGTCCTCAAGAAGCTCGGGAAGGCAAAAGAAACCCCCGCATGGCACCCGGATAGGAGGATATAGCCTTAGTTGATAGTGTCATAATGAAGCCTAATATGGAGGGTATACATATGTCAGACGAAAAACGGCGTTTCACCCGCGTCCCTTTCAAAGTTGAGGCGGAAATGTCAGCTAATAACACCTTATACAGGTCTGAGGAGATAGACAATCTAAGCATTGGTGGCTGCCTTTTGCCGATTGCGGCGGATTTGGACCCTGGAACAGAGTGCCGGGTGGGAATTCTGTTGAGTGGATCAAGCAGCGAACTGAATGTTCGGATTGAAGGGGAGGTAGTTCGGCAAGTACCAGGGGCTGTGGCCATCAAGTTTACCAGGATTAGCCCAGACAGCCTTTTTCATCTCCAGAACATTATCCGTTATAATTCACCTGATCCCGATGCGGTCGAAAAGGAGATCCACGAGCATCCCGGCCTGATTTGATATCGCCCACTCCCAATTTCCCGGATAAGAATGTCTCCCGACAGTTTGTGTCAGGTATTGAAATCTCCCATTTCGCATTACGTTTCTCGAATAGCCATTTGGACACAAAAAATCTGGTCCTTTGTGAAGGATTCTTCCTAAAGTTTTCTGTCGGAATGCCGATGAGGTGTGTGCAGAAAGCGCTTGCGAGTTTAAGCTACAAAAACGTCGAGGCCAGAAACGAAACCATTCATTTCCACGAAAGCCCTGAAAAGGATAGGTTTTATGATTCTGGTTGTTTAAGCATTCGAGGTAAGCCCCTAAGACCTGCTATTTGGCACATTGTTCTGATACAGGTATGATTCCAAACCAAGGATGGAAGTAACTTCTCAAAAAGTCCGGGTATATTCTCCTGACCAAGGGGTAAGTGGTTCTTTTTGCAGGGCTGCTAAGCCTTGCCCAACTTCAGAGGATGGTGCGATGCTGCCCCAGCATTTATCCGATGGTAGCCTCATATAGGCTCCTATTCACAAACGGAGGACCTTTCGCCAGCCGTGTTGGATTTCCATCGGGTAAAAGCTATTCAAAATGTCCTATGCTGAAGAAGCATTTGAATGCCCATAGGGCTTTGAAAGGGCAGCGCAAGAATTCATGTTACGGCCTTTTAAAAAGCGGCCCATATGACGCTTTTGTCTCCCTGGATTTTTTT
>JAXHTA010000386.1:0-3939 GCA_034190285.1 Thermodesulfobacteriota bacterium
GACTATCTCATCCTCTTGCGGAGACTGCCTGATGCCTCCTTGTTCAATAAGCGTGGCTTACTATTTATTTTTTTAGAGCTTATTTTTATCTCAGGCTGTCCAGTCATCGGGGTCCATCGCCTTATGTGGGGATTTTCAGTAAATTTTGCCAGCCCATTTTTTACCTTGTATTTTCTTCGTGAGCTGCGATTTAGTTTCACTCTTGTGGCGGTCTTAGGCACACTGTCCGCCTTTGCGGATTTAACAGGCATACAGTTATGGGGAAGGATATCGGATAGGGTTAAGAACAAGGCGGTGATTCAGTTTTCAAGCTGGGTGGCTATATTTCTTCCCATTGTCTGGGTAACTGTTAGACCTGGTAGTCTTTTTATGCCGATTATCCTTCATAATTGGCGGAGGCTTCTGGGCGGGGATCAACCTTTGTATAGTTAATCTCCTCCTCCGCATTTCTCCCGAAGAGGATAAGCCGGTTTTCCTTTCAATCTATAATATTGCTGGAGGTGTAGGCGCCGCAGCAGGCCCTTTGTTGGCCGGCCTGGTTCTTACATCTATAGCCCATTTTGACTTAAACCTTTTTTCGTGGAAGGTATATCCGCTTCAAGTGATTTTTCTGGTATCCTCTCTATTTCGGCTATTGAGCTTCCAGATCTTCAGGATTGTGCGCGAGCCCGAAGAGGGGTCCCCCAGAGAGGTTATCAGGATACTCAGGAGTACCCGCGGGATGAACATCGCAACTGGATTTAACTACTTACTGCACCCTTTTCTGGTCGTTGAAAAAGAGGATCGGGACTAGCTCTGAAAGACAATGCTTATGCTAAGGATATTATGACGAAAGGTCCCACATGCAATGCAACTCATTTACACGTCAAGTACAGATGGATCAATCTATGAAAAGCGGATTTGACTGGACACGCACTTCGGGGGGTTGTCATGGACATTTTACAGACTCTATTTGAACTTGAAATAATAGGAAATAAATTATGGCGCATTTTTGCGTTATTCGGAATTATCCTGCTCGCCTTCCTTATTGGTAAAATTACTAAACATGTTTTACAAAAGTCAGCCGTCCAATTTGAAGGCCGGGAACGTCTTTTAACTGCCATAACCCTGAATGCTCTTGCTCGTGGTGTTGTTTTTCTCTTCGCAGCTTTCGGTATTTCAGCCGGTCTTCTTTTTTTGGATTTGACAACCAAGGTGGCCCAGATGTCGCAAACGACAAGCGCCATTCTTCTCAGCATAAGCATTGGGTACATGCTATACTGGTTGGCAGAGGTGCCAAGCGTCTGGCTTTCCAGGATGGCTGCGAAAACCGAAAGCCAATTGGATTACATGCTGGTGCCCATTATCCGGAAAAGCCTCCGGGTGACCATTATAATACTTGTATTGGTGCAGGTCGCTCAAATACTCAGTGACAAACCGATTACTTCCATCATTGCCGGGCTCGGAATTGGTGGTCTGGCCGTCGCGCTGGCAGCACAGGACACGATAAAGAATTTTTTCGGCTCCATTGTTCTTTTTATCGATAAACCATTTGAGGTGGGAAACCGAATCGTTATTGACGGGCATGACGGGCCTGTGGAGGAAGTGGGGCTGCGCTCCACCAAAATTCGGACTCTGGACGGCCACCTGGTCACCATTCCAAACGGCGAACTGGTCAACAAATCCATCCAGAATATCGGGAAGCGACCCTATATCAGACGAGTTGCCAATTTAACCATTACCTATGATACACCTCCGGAGAAAGTCGAGCACGCCCTTGAAATTGTGAAGAAGCTTTTAGATAATCACGAGGGGATGCATGAGGATTTTCCACCGCGCATATACTTTAACGATTTCAACGCGGATTCCCTGAACATTCTGGTTATCTACTGGTATCATCCTCCTGATTACTGGAACTACATGGCCTTTACGGAAAATTTTAACAAGGACGTGTTGCGCCGTTTTAATGAGGAAGGGATTGATTTTGCGTTCCCAACGCAAACCCTCTATTTGGCAGCGGACTCTTCTCGCCCCTTAACAATAGGTATTCGCGGTGATATGCCTGTTTCAAAGATTTAGCAATGGGAGTCTTCTATGAAGATTGCTATCATATATAATAGGGAAAGCAAGAACGTGATTAACCTCTTCGGCCTTCCCAACAGGGAGAGATACGGCAAGAAGGCCATCAAGGCCATAACCGATGGGTTGAAAAAATACAAGCATCAGGTAAGGTCTTTTGAAGGGGACAAGGATCTGGTTCGGAACCTGGAAGAGTTCATGCCGCGGGTTCTCAAAGGGGAGCGGCCTGGCATGGTCTTCAATCTTTCTTACGGGGTCCAAGGACAGGCACGCTATACCCATGTTCCGGGCATACTGGAAATGGTGGGAATTCCCTACGTGGGATCAGGCCCGCTTGCCCATTCGCTGGCGTTGGACAAGGTTGTGGCAAAGATCATCTTTCGCCAGAACGGGCTACCTACGCCGGACTTTGCAGTCTTGAATGACAGGGATTTTGAAGCGCCTCAACTGCCATATCCGTTAATTGTCAAGCCCAAAAACGAGGCCGTTTCCATGGGCATACGAATTGTCAATACAGAAGATGAACTGCGGGAAGCGGCCCAGATCATTTTCGGTCAATTCGAACAGGCGGTGCTGGTTGAACAGTATATTGAAGGCAGGGAAGTCAATGTGGGCCTTTTGGGCAACAATCCACCGGAGGCGTTTCCTCCCTGCGAGATTGTCTTTGGCGATCGCGGGCCGGCCATCTATACCATTGAAGATAAAGAAGGAAGATCCGGCCGTGAAATCCAATGGCTCTGCCCTGCGCCTATTAGTGAAGAGCTGACCGAAAAAGCAAAGGGTATTGCCATACGAGCCTTTTCGGCCCTGGGCTGCTATGATTGCGCGCGAGTGGACATGCGTATGGATGCAGATGGAAACCTCTATATTCTTGAAATCAACAGCCTTCCGAGTTTGGGCGAACACGGTTCTTACACCATCGCCGCCAGGGAAGTGGGTCTCAATTTTTCGGAACTTGTATATCGTTTGGTGGAGACGGCCAGCGCCAGGTATTTCGGCACACCCAAACCTCCTGAAATCGTAAAAGAAGAAAAAGACATTCAAAAAGCCCTTTTTTCCTTTATCACGGAAAGACGTGATCACATTGAGCGTTCCCTGGAGGACTGGACCGCGTGTTCCAGCCGGACCTTTGATCCGGTAGGTCAAAAGATGGCCATGGAAAAACTGGATAACCAGCTGAAAGAAATAAAGATGAGAAGAGTCAGTGAATTTTCCAATGATCATTCCTGTTGGACCTGGGAGTCCAGGTCCGGATTTAAAGGAGGCACTCTCTTTATCGGTCATATGGATGTTCCCCTGGAACCGGGTGTGCCGACCCAGCTCTTCCGAAGAGAGCCTGAATGGCTCTATGGCGAAGGAATTGGGATATCCAGAGCTCCTCTCGTAATGCTTGAATATGCTTTACGAGCTTTGCGCAGTCAAAGGTGCCTCCAGAAGCTTCCTCTGGGTGTTCTTTATTATCGTGATGAAGGAAGGGATGCCGTATATAGCGCAGGGATCATCAAAGAAGCCGCCTCCAGAGCACAAAGAGTGTTTATCCTTGGCCCCGGCGGGCCTCTAAACAGCCTTGTTGTTCAGAGAAGAGGGCGGAGGAAATACCGTCTTACCATCGAGGGCAAACCTAAAAGGCTCGGAAGGATGGACAAGGAACCGGAAGTCCTTCTCTGGTCCATGGAAAAGATCAAAGCTATATCTGCTCTCTCATCCAGAAAGGATCGTACGGCGATGTCAGCCGTTGATATCAAAGTAGACACTTTCCCTGGGCTGCTGCCTCACCGGATGACGGCAACCCTTTTGCTCAGCTATCTTGACAAGAAAAAGGCCGATGATATCGAAGACCGGATCAAGATACTTCTTAAAGGTGGGAAGTTCAAGATCGCA
>JAXHTA010000387.1:0-3912 GCA_034190285.1 Thermodesulfobacteriota bacterium
CCCTATTGCTCGGAGCCCATAGGTTGGTGCGGGGATCCTTCAAGCTATTAGCTATCCGAACTAAAAATAGGACTTTAGCAAGTGATCCCGGTGCTTCGCTTCGGGGTCATTTGCTAAAATGTCACGATAATTCTAAATTATATTAAGAGACCTTCGGACTTCCCTGATTTATGAATAAAATAACATCCTATATAAAGCTCGCCAGGCCTCACCAATACGTCAAGAACGGTTTTATTTTTTTTCCTGTTTTCTTTGGACATAAGTTAGGCGATCCCGATGCAGTTTGGCAAACTTTCTTGGCCTTCTTCTGCTTTAGTTTAGGAGCGAGTAGCGTCTATATTTTTAATGATATTAATGATATCGGGGAAGACAGAAATCACCCAGTAAAAAAACACCGCCCACTTGTTAGCGGAGTAATAAAAAGAACTGAGAGTATAATCCTTCTTCTCCTCTTGCTTGCTACTACACTGTTCATTTCTATTACATTTCTGCCCGCCGCTTTTTTATACATTTTAGGTGCCTATTTTTTCATAAACTTTTTCTACTCCCTTGGTTTAAAGAATATTCCTATTGTTGATGTAACTATTATTGCCATTGGTTTCGTTCTAAGAGTCTTTGCCGGAGGCGTTGCTGCTGAGCTAATCCCCAGTCACTGGATAGTACTCATGACATTCCTCATAGCCATATTTTTGGCTCTTGCCAAAAGAAGAGATGAACTCGTGCTTGCACAATACGGCAGAAACAATAATGGCAGAAGATGTTTGTCCGGGTACAATCTTGAGTTTGTTTCAGCAGGCATGAATATTATGGCAGGTGTTACTATTGTAAGCTATATCTTGTACACGGTCTCGCCTGAAGTTGTTGCGGTTCATGGAACCGATAAAATCTATTTTACATCGTTCTGGGTGATCATTGGAATCTTACGTTACCTGCAGGTTACACTAGTTCAAGGAAAAAGTGGGTCCCCCACTCTTGCCTTGATCAACGACCCATTTCTTGTGGCAGTGTTGGCCTTGTGGATACTCAACTTCATTTTCGTTTTGTATTTCTGACGTCAAGGCATTTACATGGCGAATGGAAAATGGGCGGAAGCCTCCAGATCGACAGATGAGTTATCGAGCCTCGCGCGAGCATTATATCGGTATGAAAATCCTATAACCAGGTCGATTCAGTCCCTTCGTCCTTACATATGTCCATTTGAAATACTGATAGACTTGGTACCGTTAGGAAGTTCTGTCCTGGATATAGGGTGTGGTCCAGGACTTTTTCTTGGCTTGCTTGCCTGTGAAGGCCGTATTGCTCGCGGGCATGGTCTCGACCTTTCCATGACGGCTTTGGCTCATGCGGCAGGAATGCGCAAAGGGCTTTCAAGCGCGAAAAAATCCATTCTTTCCTTTGAATACTGTGATCTCACACAATTTCAACCGAAGATTCCGTTTGACGTCGTCTCGCTCATCGATGTCCTACACCACGTCATTCCAAGGTCTCAGGAAGCGGCCATTTCTCGGTCTGCCGACAGCATTTCTTCCGGTGGCCTCTTGTTGTATAAGGACATTTCACCTCTACCACAATGGCGTGCATGGGCCAATACACTCCATGACCTGGTCATGAGCCGAAGCCTTGCCCACTACGTGTGCATGGCTGAAATGGTTCGATGGACAGCCGATAAAGGGCTTCGATTGATCGAAGAGAGACGGATTAACCGTTTGTGGTATACCCACGTTATTGCTGTGTTCAAAAAAAGCTGAGCATTTGCCCTTTTCAGAATTTAGGCATAGTAACATTTTAGCAAATGCCCGTGTGAGAGCAATTATTTCGTATGTTGTCATTTTAACCTTGCCTATTCCCCTAAGCTTTCTGAAATTACGAGTTTTCTCGCCTTTAAATCCTTGCCAAATTGTTCCTCCAATTTGTCGGTTCCGACAACCCTCTTATGAATTGCAGCCATTACGCTGCTATGTTTGCTAAAGCCATGTCTTCCTTCAGCAATTCGGACTGAATGGCAAAGCTATACTATGTTGTGCCTTTTGGCTCTAATTCTGTTATAAGGTCCAAGTACCATAGTAATATTTGTCGAGAATATCCCCAGCCTCATCCTGTGCCCATTTCTCAATCCCGACGTTTTTTATGCGGCAAAGATTGAAGACTTTCGTATTGTGCGGTTTCATAGCTTGGTCACTGTAAGGATGGAGATATTCACACGGAAAATCTTTGCATTCAGCACATGTTTTCATACCAGTTTTTTCAATACATTTGTAAACCCTGCATTCCATGGGAAGATGGTCACATTGACCATCTTCAGCCCTGCATCCTTTGCATTTGATTTCATCTGTGGAAAGGCTAAGAAGACTTGCTATCGTTTCGGCCATTTCTTGGTCAAACTGTGCTAAATAAAGATAACACTCAAAGCACGGTAAGCCACAGGGAGCGGTCATATGTTCAAAATCTACTTCTTCATCTTTGCGTTTTCTCTTAACTTTGCTTCCCATTTCTCTGATTTTCAGAAAAATCTCCATGCTCATGTCAAGTGCTCCTTCCAAATTAAATGATGTTAGGATTAATATATGAGTCTCATAACTGCAAGTTAAGCGGCTGGCGGAATTGCCAGGCCACTTAAACGAGTATTAGGTGGCACCAAAAAACCGTGCCACTCCCTTATACACTCAAATGCCAATGATTCAGCCTTTGTTTAGTCTGGCTGCGCTGGTACACTAATTCCGTCATAGACATTTTTCAGCCCTTTTGAAAAGCCTTTCAGCGTCTTCTTTTACCTGCTCAAGAGATCATTGCCCAGCCTTGATTTCCTCCAACATTTCCAAGTCATCACCGATATAACGCTCCATTGGCGAAATAAACACGGATGTAATACCCTTTTCATCAATCCCATTAGGGTTGCTGTCTGGGATGTGTGTGTTATGGGCGACGCTAATCACTTATCCAGTAAGAATCGAATCAAATCGAAACAACCCTGTTGTTTCCTCCGCGCTCAAGCCTTGCAATTTGATATCCATCTATTCCCCCGACCCAGTTTCCGTAGTGCCACCAACTGGCTAACCTGACGTGCGGCTTCTTGAACCATGGATTAGTTCCGAGTAATCGTTCCTCGACTCGGAACTTATTCTTGATTTGTTGTGTGGGGTTCTTGATTTACTTGCTCAATTCGGAACTGGCAATTCGATATGTATATCTATCATCTTTTGAGGCCATGGCTGACCTCCAACTTATCAAGGGCCAAAAACACCTGCTTTACCTGGCATGCCTTGGCCTTTCCTTTATAATTTTGGATATTGATTCTTGGATCACCCTGCTACGGTGCCCTGTAAATGCGATGGCTAATTACACTTTTACTTGGCTTCCCAAAGAGATTTTCACAGACGTCACACAAATCAGTAAATTCGACATCTATGGGATTTTGTTTCATTTCTGCTACTATGGCTCCGATCCTATCCATTTCTATGTAGTATCATTAACTTGATAATTCCCTGTAGCTCGCTGCAGGGTCACCACGAAATCCCCTCTCCACCTTTCAGGGGGAGAGGGATAGGGTGAGGGGGTTCAAATAAAGTATTTTCCATTTTGATACCCCCTAGCTTGCTGCGGGGTAGTTCATTGAATTGCCGTCTTTTAAGCAGCTTTTTCCCAGTCTCCTCCAATAAACCAGGCCAGTTCTTGTTTGCCTTCTCAATATAGCCTGGTATGTCATGCTCCCACTTTATCATGATCTCCTGGCGACAGTTCAAGTAGAGCTTGCCCTCGACTATCTTCCAGACCGTTGGATCTCCTTTTGCGATGCGCCGCATCGCAACACGGTAGGCTCAGTATCCACCATACTGTGGGGCATATTTTTCTGGATTAGATTTAAACAGATCAAGATGCTCTGCACTGGCAAACCGCCATTCAGCCCCCATCCAC
>JAXHTA010000388.1:0-3912 GCA_034190285.1 Thermodesulfobacteriota bacterium
GGATCCGCTGATGACCGGAAGGGTATGAATGTGTAAGACCCTTATCATGATATATCGTTCAAGAAATACTTCCTATACCAGTGTCCAAAGACGATTAGGTTCCATATGTGCCACGAAGTGTCTCTTTTCTTGGCGAGGTGGCTATCCACGAGATCACGGACCGCGTCGTACTCGAATATCTGCTGCTTTTTGATGAAATCTTCGGACAAATATTCGTTCACAAGAAACCGCAGCTCTTTTCTTAACCAAACGCTTATAGGGACCTCAAAACCCCATTTAGGGCGGGAATGAATAGCAGGTGGCAAAATGGACTTAAACGTCTCCAGGAGGATATGTTTTGTCTGTCCTCTGTGCAGTTTCTTCGTGCCTTCCACCTGGAAGGCAAATTCGACTACCTCGTGGTCCAGAAATGGGACCCTGACCTCGAGGGAATTTCTCATGCTCATTCGGTCGACTTTATTTAGCATATCATCGGGTAGCGATCCCGTAGTGTCTACATAGAGCATCCTGTTTATGGGATCACCATCGAATTTGTTTAAACTGTCTTCAACAATTTCTTTCGCCTTTTCAAGGTAGATTAGCTGCAAGGCCTCTGGTGTGAGAACCATCTGACAAGCATCGTCAGCAAATACTTCACGCCATGCACAGACCCTTCCGTGCAATGAATCATGTGCCCCATCAATGAATTTCTTGGCCCTTCTCAGGTATTCCGCAAGAATCGTATCTCTGGAATCCGGCAGGATAGCCAATGCAGGCCCTATAACCCTGCTTCTGATAACCTCCGGCAAAAGCAAATAATAACTGGACCAATACTCACCTTTATATTTCCGGTATCCGGCGAAGAGCTCATCCGCACCATCCCCGGAAAGGGCAACGGTAACACTCTGTCTTGTTTCTCTGGATACTATATAGGTCGGTATGATAGAAGAGTCGGCAAAAGGCTCATCCAGATTATCCAGCACGGTGGGAAAGGTCTCTAATACGTCCCTATAACTCACCTTGAACTCATGGTGATCTGTTCCATTAAACCGGGCCACCTCTCTGGCATAGCGGGTTTCATCATAAAGAGGCAAGTCCTCATAGCCTATCGAGAACGTCTCAACAGGTCGATCAACATTGCGAGCCATGAGTCCTACAATGATACTGGAGTCGACACCTCCACTCAAGAAGGCCCCAAGTGGAACGTCCGAGATAAGCCTTCGTTTGACAGACTCATTCATAAGTTCATACAATCTCTGCTTTTGATATGAGAATGAGCCATCTCCATCGGCCGACCTTGATAGTGCCTCTATGTCCCAGTATCTGTGGATACTAAGTTCTCCATTTTCAACGAGAATATAGTGGCCTGGATTGAGTTTCTTGATGCCCTTCAAAATCGTCCACGGGGCGGGTATGTGATTCAATTTAAGATAGAGCCCTAACGCGGTCCAGTCGATCTCCTTTCTGACTTGGGGATCCATAAGGAGAGCCTTGATTTCAGAGGCAAAGATGAGGGAGAAGTCGTCCTGGTAGTAAACCAGGGGTTTGATTCCCAGGCGATCCCTGCACAGAAACAACTTGTTCTTTGTGTCATCCCACAAGCCAAATGCAAACATCCCTTTCAGCTTTCCAAGACACTCAGGCCCGTCTTCTTCGTACAGATGGACGATGACCTCGGAATCTGTTTCTGAAACAAACTGATGCCCCTTTTTGATCAGGTCTTGTCTGATTTCCTGAAAATTGTATATCTCGCCGTTAAAGACCATCCGTATGGTTTTGTCTTCATTGGTAATTGGCTGTCTACCCGCTTCAGACAAGTCGATTACGCTGAGTCGCCTGTGCCCCAGTCCCACACCGCCTATCTCCGGCTTGAAGGCCAGCCATGTCCCTTCGTCATCCGGCCCCCGATAGTCAATGGCCCGACACATTTTTGTCAGCAGTTCCTCACTTACGCTGCCGGCATCTCTACAGAGTTTTCCGCAAATTCCGCACATGGTTCAATAGTATCTCCTCAATGTACGACAGCCATTTCACCGATATCCTTGTCCAGGGATAAAAGGATACTGGGTCCACCGTAGGCGCATGGCAGGACCTCATCGTCACCCGCATCTTCCGGTTCTAACCAGGGGTATCTTTCAAGAATAGTCTCGCTGCTGTCTCCCGCAGCTAAAATCCCAAGTATATTTTCAATCAATAGCAGGACGACGCCCTCTCATTATCGGCATACCCCCAAATATCTTCAGATTTATAATAATCCTTTCAAGGAGTTTCTTTGTTCATATTATACTTCTATATCACCTATCTATCAACCCGGGATATTTTTACCCGTCCCCCCAATTCGCCCTTGTTCAGACTTCCCACCATGCAGTCTCTGCACGCAAGCCCTCTGATAAACGTATTTTTCTCGCCTTAAAGCCATTTTCGATCTGGAGCGATTCGCCTTTCACAACGCCCACGACAGTCAAGGTCTTCTTGCCGGCGTTCTGAGCACTGCTGAAATCATTTTTTATAAAACCATGGCCGCAATCCGCTCGATGTCGCATATGCTGGGTGTAGGGGGATCGCTTTGACCTTGAATCAGAAAAGGAGTTTCTCTATGCTTCCGAAATAGCTCAATATCTTTAATTTTCCACGACCACTCCAACCCTCCCGCTCAAGGTAGAGGGGGTCTTATATCAAACAGACCCTTCTCCATTTCGGTGCACAGGTGAGGGGGCAGCCCGGTTTCTTGAGCTGATACGTTTGCGTGATCTTATTCAGTGTGTGAACGAAAACAAGAATTCTTAGTCGAAATCGAGGCGTGCATCCCGCCACCCCTAGCTTAACCATATAAATCTATTCCAATATTTCGGAGCTTAAGATCTAATCTTTGATTGGTTATATCTATTTTAGCATAAGTCAATCAAAAATTTGACCCTTTCACTTTCACAAGCTGTGACACCGATCTCCCCATAGCTTACTTGAGTCATTTGGTTATTTTCGAAGATTAGCAAAAGTAGACAATATTTAGCCATTGCATTATTTGCTTGATTTTGTATAATTTTTTATTTACCGGCCGTTGGTGAAAAGAAGGAAAGTCTTCATAATTTATGATTAGAATTATCCCGATGAAAGGAGGTTGAAATGTCAAGATTCCTTGTTGGCGTTTGTTGTTTTATTTTCCTTGCAGCAGGATGCGGAGAAAAGGCTAAGGAAAAGGCAATGGAAAAAGAGATTGAGGAGGCAACCGGGACGGCCGCCGATGTAAATCTTTCGAAGAACGGAATGAGGATCACCGGAGAGACGGAAGAAGGCAAATACACGGTTGCTGCCGGGGAAGAAACCGCTATCCCCAAGGATTTTCCCACTGATGTATTCATCTACCGACCATCGAAGGCCGTCATGGCCATGAAGATACCAGAAGGCCATTCCATCGCCTTGACCACAGGGGACGACCACTCAAAGGTTTTGAGTGCCTATGGCAGGGAGATGAAGGCGAATGGGTGGTCCGAAAAGGCCTCTATGAACATGGGTTCCCAGTCGGTGCTCGTGTATGAGAAAAGCGGCCGTGCTGCCAACATCACCATAGTACCTTCGGACAAAGCGCTTCAAATCAACGTCGCGGTCACTAATCAATAGGCCGGAGTATCCATTTGGGGTCGGGGGCAAAGTTTTGATTCGTTAGATCTGCTTTACCATAAATCAATCAAAGATTTGACCCTATCACTATCATTACCCTCTCACTATAGCGTCTAGGTTGACCGATTACCCCCTGAGCTATCGTGCTTATGCCCATAAAGCGAGCAATGTTAACCGCCTGAACAGGGATTTGCTTTTCTCACAATATAACGGGGAGGATTCAAGCAAAGGTCATCGTGTAAGCTCTAACTAATAAGAAGAGATTCAAGGCCGAGATATCTTCCTCCCTTCCTTCATTTCTTGAGGAAATCGGTC
>JAXHTA010000389.1:0-3895 GCA_034190285.1 Thermodesulfobacteriota bacterium
GTTATACAGTTCGATGAACTCATAATCCTTGTCTTCCCCCTGATAAACAGGAGGGTTATAATGAATTTCATTTATGATAATATTAGCTGAATCAAAGCTCTCATGGGACAGAAATTGAAGCGCTTCGTTGCGGCGTTGGGCAACATGATCGAGAAGGTTGTCAAGCTCGATGCCGAAATCCTCGGGTCCAGCCAATAGCGTGTGTCCGTTCTGCTCTCCATCATGTCCCACTACGAAAGGCGAGATCAGGTCATGGGCATTTATTAAACGTGTCTGGGACCGGGTCACGAAGAAAGCACCCTCAATTGTGTCATGAACAAAAGAGAGGTAGGTAGCATGATAAACGGGATCATCCATAATATATCGAATCAAAGGCCAGCTTTCATCAACGACGTTGGAGTCGAGGGAGAGGGGAAGCGGATCGACAAGAACACCTGTCGACTTGAGCGCCTCATTGTTATCCCATGGGATCCAGTGCAGTTGCCCGTCCTGTGGGTCTGAATAAATGTAGTAGTTCTGAGGCATGTTGCCGTATGTATCCCAGTTCTGGATGACGGTGTTAACTGCAAGCCACCTAAGGAACCCATCAACGTCAAACACTGCTTCCAGGCCCGCCCGCCATTCAGCTGGATCGTCCCTGGGGGCATGTAACGCCGTAAAGGCGGCCTCCACATCGCTCCAGTCATGTTCGGATGTATTCGTCTTCTTGACAAAAGATTCTTCATCAAATGTAGCCCAGCGTGCGCCTTGTCCCTCCGGCTTATAGAGGTTGCCGTCAGGATCGCCGAACTGGGTCTCAAGCATGGGTTTCCTTGGCACTTCAACCATAGTGTAGAGTCCGAAATAGACGGGGCCCACTCCATACTCGATAAACAGCCTATAGAAAGCATTTTGAGGCGCCGGCACTCCAGCCTCACGGAAGATATCCCCAACCACCTTTTCCCGGAGCAGAGAGTTATCGTTAAAATTACTGCACATTGACAGCTCCTTGAAGCCGAAGAATCGCTGATTATCAATCTCGGGAAAAACATCCTCGAATTCGTCGAAGTCAAAACGAAATGGGAATTTCTTGGTGCCTCCTATCTCCCATGGGTAAACCAGAGATGACTGGCCCTTAAAGCGAACCCCAACGTGCCACCAGGTCCGGCCTTCGAACGTGAAAGTACATGGCCGATAGATTGGTTTTGGGCTGCTGCCAAAGAAACTATCAGGGGGAACTCCGGCAGGGGGACCCATATCGGTTAGGAAATCGGGGGTGCAGACCCGCTGGCCGGGCATCGTCATGCAAGTTCCGTGAATTTTTACCAACCCAAAGAGCAATAGAATTGTACATGGATCCCCATCTTGTAACCCTTCACATAACCTACACGCGTTTAAAGGAATTTGTCCTCCGCAACCGGATTTCCCGTAATCGCCATAGTTCTCAGTCATGTCCTCCAGCATTGCCTTCCAGTCGGCAGGTCCGATCGTGAGGTCAATTCGTTTTACCACATCCCTGGCAAAGACGATGTCATAATTTGGCGTAGCATTATCACCATGGGTTTCCTCTGTCCAGCCATGGGGCCTTTGAGTTGTGTTGCTGCCGTTTGAAACCAGGGGTTCAGCCGTCGCCGTATTGTTATATAAAGCCATGGAAATCAATACCGAAAAACAAAAGGCAGGTAAGGGCAACAGGATCATATGCCTAAACACCGGAATACCTCCTTTGTAAGAATTTTGCCTATTGAAATAAGGCGCTTTGACCAGTTGAGATCGCTCGTGGCACGCCCCCTGGGCCATAAACAGGGGTTTGGCTCAGGCAGAACAGGGCGAAGGCCTTGGGGAGGCTGTTTTATTGGGCTGTTCCGCGCTTTATTTCGTGGCCAACTGCCGTTTGATAAAGTGAGGATAAGTTCATGCGGCTTTGCTAAAGAGACCCCCACGAGGGCGTAACCAGCATATCTACCCTAACGTCGCATCAAATTTGAGTTCGAGACGCTTTAGATTAAGGTCAGCAAGGGACGTCAGGACATTTTCAGGTGTGAAAGCGCATTATACATACGGTGAAATCCTGAAAATGGTATAATGTTTCTTGATGGCCTGATATAAAGCGAACGTTGCGTTTTTGGGCCAAAGATTCATGCAACGTTAGGGCTTATCGCAGAGGACTATAAAGCGGTACTCTCCCTACTAATCCGGGAGCCGCGTAAAGGCCAGGAACCTCGGAAACACCGGTCAAATATTTGGAAAAACTTCTTCTCCGAAGCCTAAAATACCTTATAAGATCAATCATCCACAAAGGAACACGGGTCGCATAACATTTCAGCTCCAGTATTGCACCGCACTCCTGATCAAACAGGGTGGAATTATCAAGAGGAACCATTCTATCTTCGTCAGGAACAATAGTATACTCCTGTTCCGGCTGGTATCTTAGCTCTGTATCAAAGGTAACCCTGGCATAATCGTCCACATCTGACACATAGGCCTTGCGCTTGTATTGGGTTAAAACCTTTGGGGTTGCGTTATAAGAATATGCCATTTTTAAAAACAGGATTTTGTTTGATGCCATCTTGTCGTTTTCGTCCTGGACCGGTTCATAACCCGGGCATTCAAACAGTTTACCCCAGTCTTCATCATAAATGGGTGCTCTGTATTTTCTTACAATATTGCTCTTTCTCTGTTTGACTTCGAAGAAACACGGGAGTTCGGGATTATCCCCATATGACCTCACTCGCAAATTGAACCTGTTTTCACTTCTGTCCAGCCTTTTTCTAAGAAGCAGATAATTCGGTGAGTCAAAATAAAGATTATTCACCCGGTAAAATCCGTCTTTACTTTGTTTTGAATATTGATCAAGTAGACAGTAAACTGACACAAAATGGGATATGGGTTCAATAAGGTATTCAGGTATAGTAAATTTCGACTCATACCGCTCAACCAGGGAGGACATCGTCTTCTGAGGTCTCGATCTCATGGGGTGATTAGCTCCTGAGCCGATGAGATATGGTTCCTCAGCGGTTTCTCAGAGAGTTTTCCCAAGGCATCGAGCAATTCGATGTATTTAGAATGTATCTTAAATCTCAAGTTTTCAAGGGAAATTTCTCTTCTCAGGATACTCTCCTTTATCTTGAGCAGAATCAGAGGATCAATGCCTTCAAGGCGCATATATTTTTGAATAGATGATTCTGCTCTAACGCTTTCCTTCTCTGCTATTAAGAGTTCATGCTGCTCTATTGATCTTTTCAAATCCCCTGAAAGTAAGACCAGCTTTTCTGAAAGCGCCTCTTTCAGGCCTTCATACCGGCCTTTTTCGGTCAAATAACCAAGCATTCGTTGATTAACATCAAGCTGGTTGGAATTGATAAAGGGCAGCATGATTCCAAGTTCCACAGAAAAGGCCTCCCTGGTATCATGCCGTTCCTCATTATCGTAATGCGCTTCAAAATACCTGATATATTTTTTGCTTCTTGATTTCTCCAGGTTATACCTGCACCTGGCAAGCTCAAGCCTTACCCTGCTGTTTCTGAAATACACGTTGTCTTCGTGAGGGGTACCGCTGAGTTGCTGGATAGTTCTCTTTATCAAACCGATTTCCGCAATACTGTCCGCATCAAAATCGATCAGGTCCTGTCCGGGGACGTACACTCGTATATTATCTTCAATGCTGCTTTGTCTATTCTCAAGACCGATCAGATTAACCCGTAAACCGCTAAGGTCATCCTCTGCTTCCAAAAGGTCATTTATGTCGAAATCGACACTGTTGCTTCGCTCACTAAGGACATTAAGCCTGTCCTCATAGAGAATCATTAATTCTCTGTTTAATCTCAAAATGTTGTTGCTGTGCAAATAGTCTATGACGAGGCCGTACCTTTTTTCTAAGGCCTGATGCAGAAGTGCGTCACGCTGGATTTCATTA
>JAXHTA010000039.1:0-14173 GCA_034190285.1 Thermodesulfobacteriota bacterium
CTATATCTTTCCTCCCGAGACTGGCGGGTGATGCTAAGGGGACGCGCGTGCAAGCCATTATGAGTTCTGTTAAAGATATCTTCAGGTTGTGGTTTAAATGGGTCATTTTGAGGAAAAGAGATGTGGTCAGAAAAGGCCGCATCAAGAGACTGGACCCGAGCGAATGGGAGACCCGTCATGATCTCCGTAGCTGAAAGATCAGTTCATAGGCGGTGGTCGTACTTCTTGAACCCGGTGAGCATAGTTTTCCACTTGTTGCAGTACAGGGATCTAATCAAGCAGCTTGCCAGACGTGAAGTGCTTTACAGGTATAAGGGTTCTTATTTCGGCATCACATGGGCGTTTATTCAACCCCTGTTTAAGCTTGCTGTCTATACGTTCGTTTTTTCGGTTATTTTCGAAAACAAATGGGGCATCAGCCCTCAGGAGGGCAGACTTGGCTTTGCCATGGCGTTGTTTGTAGGTATCCTGACCTTCAACATCCTCGAAGAGGTTGGGAACGCTGCTCCCACGCTGATCTTGAATCACGCCAACTATGTGAAGAAAGTTATCTTTCCTCTGGAGATTTTACTTGTAGTGAAACAGATAGGGACGCTGATTCATTCGCTGTTCGGGATGGTTATCCTGATTGCAGGGCTCATCATGGTGAACCACCAGTTGAACTGGACAATTATCATGTTGCCCTTGGTGTGGTTTCCCATGGTAATGCTCTCCCTTGGATTGGGATATTTCCTGTCGTCCATCGGGGTGTTTGTTCGGGACGTTGGCGCCACGGTAGGAATATTCATCACCATGCTCTTTTTCTTATCTCCAATATTCTATCCCTTGAAGGCTGTACCCGAAGATCTGCGCATCTTTTGTCAGTTAAATCCCATTGCCATTTTTGTGGAGGATGCGCGACGTGTCGTCCTGTGGGGGCAATACCCCCACTGGCCATGGTTTTTTGCCGGGCTCGTGTTTTCGACCCTGGTCTTCGTTTTTGGTTTTATTTGGTTCATGAGGAGTAAGAACGCCTTTGCCGACGTGATGTAGTATCCGTCCTTTCAGGGTGATCATTATGGATACTTGAACATGCATCAGAGTTCTATGGACAAAATGCTTTCTTTCAGAAAGCGATACCTGGGCGGCAAGGAGAACGAACCTTTAGTGGTTTTGGATCTTGGCAGCCTTGACATAAACGGTTCATACAGAAGATATTTCGATTTTTCCCCGTGGACCTATCTGGGAGTGGATATGGCCCCTGGAAAGAATGTAGATGTCATTCTGGAAAATCCTTATCGCTGGCGACAAATTCGGTCCGGATCTGTAGATGTGGTCATTTCAGGTCAAGCCTTTGAACATATTGAGTTATTTTGGGTTGCTATGCTCGAGATAACAAGGGTTTTGCGGCACGGTGGACTTTGCTGCATTATTGCCCCGTCAGGTGGCAGAGAGCACAGGTATCCGGTTGATTGCTGGCGTTTCTACCCCGATGGTTTTTCAGCCCTGGCGCGTTTTGCCGGGCTGAGCCTGCTGGAGGTATCGACTCAATGGGAGCCGGATCCGAAATATACTGATGACAGCAACGAATGGCAGGACACCACGCTTGTTTGTGAAAAGACGACCCTGTCAAGGCTTGGCCCCTGGATAACGAAGCTGAGGCGTTTCATTTTTCACAAAATATTGACATCAGGCCTATGATCTGCGGCTGCCCGTACAATGGGCGGGGGCAATCATTTAAAACGGAGACACAAGAAAACGAAATGAAAACCTTATTTATCTATCATAATATTAACACAAAGAATATCCGTCATTTTCCTTTTGGTATCGGGGTTTTATCCTCATTTCTGAAGAAGCATGGTCATGAGACCGAAGTACTCTATGTCCATGAAGAACTCTCTGAAGACGCCCTCCTATCATATGTGGGGACCGGCGATCCTGATCTTATTGCGTTTTCAGCGGTCACGCACCAGTGGCCATATGCCAGGGACTATGCAAGAATCATTAAGAAGAAGTTTCATGTACCCATTATCTGCGGCGGGACCCACGCCACATTTATGCCTGAAGAGGTTATCAATGAACCAGCCATTGATCTGCTCTGCATCGGCGAAGGCGAATATGCCCTCCTTGAATTTCTGGACCGAATGGAAAATGGGGGGGATCTATCCACAGTTCCAAATATATGGGTGAAAAACGAGGAGGGTACAATATTTAGAAATGAGATGAGAGAATTGATTAGTGATCTGGATTCTCTCCCCTTCCCCGACAGAGAAATCGTACCCTTTCAACAGATTATTTCCGAATGCAATACTGAACCTGTTTTCATGTCCACCCGTGGCTGTCCTTTTAATTGCAGGTTTTGCTCCAACAGCGCGATAAAACGGCTTTACCAAGGAAAAGGAACCTATGTCAGGCAAAGGAGTCCTGAGAACGTAATCAGGGAAATAGGAGAACTTCGAGACAAGTACAGGTTTGATGCCCTGAATTTCTATGACGAGTGCTTTGGCTTTAATCGCAAATGGCTCGAAAGGTTCTGTGAAATGTACAAGAGCGAGTTTTCGTATCCCTTCGGTTGCTTTATTCGGGCGGAGACCATGGATCGCAAGACATTTCGCATGATGAGAAAGGCGGGGCTGGCCCTCATCTATCTTGGCATAGAGTCCGGTAATGAGGCACTTCGTCGGAAAGTTATGAACCGGCAGGTCAGCGATGAAAGAATAATTAGGGCGTGCAGGGATGCACAGGCTGAAGGAATACAGGTTTGGACATACAATATTGTCGGCATTCCCGGCGAGACACGGGAAACTATTCGACAGGCTATGGAGCTAAACCGCATTATTAATCCCCATTTTGTGAGTATTTCCATTTATCAGCCATTACCTGGAACGGAATTATATGAAGAGTGTGTGAAATATGGATACATCAAAAGGGATTTTCTCAGCAGTTTTTACGAAGACTCTGTCCTGGATCTCCCTACCATTTCTCATGACGAGTTGCTGGTTGGGTTCCGGGAGTTTCAAGATCTGTCTACCGAGCTAAGGGTTGCTCACGAGAAGAAAGGTGATAAGATTTTTTTGGCTGATATATAGTGAAAGCCATAAAATAGAGGTGTTGGGTTAAGGCATATTTTATTTGAGTAGAAATGTTGCATTTGAAAATTAGGCCCTTTGACCCGTCGGGAGCTCTTGTGGCAAAGCCGCATGAACTATCCTCGTTACATTGAAAGGCAGATTGGCCACGAAATATTGCTCTGGACAGCCCCATAAGACAGCCTTCCCCCAGGGCCTGTTTCTGTTCTGTCTAAGCCAAACTCCTGTTAACGGCCCTTGGGGCTACCATGAGCTATGAAGATTTGTGTGGCGGCCTTGCCAGAAGAGACCCCCACGGCTCAGTGCCCAGCTTATATTTGTTTTAGAGGGATAGAGCATCAAGTATTTGAGGAGTGCCCTTGAGATTAGCGGCGGGGCATTTTTGTTGAAAAGTGATGGTAACCATACGTGTAAAAGATCTGTCAAAAGTATATCGTCTTTATGATGATCCGGCTGGGCGGCTGAAAGAAGCGATTTGGAGAGGGAGGCGCTCATATCATCGGGACTTCTGGGCACTTAAAGATGTTTCTTTTGAGGTCGCGAAAGGGAAGACGCTCGGGATAATAGGAAGAAATGGATCCGGTAAGAGCACACTGCTAGAGCTTATTGCCCGTACCGTGGCCCCAACATACGGCCAAATAGAGATATTCGGAAGAGTATCTGCCCTGCTGGAACTTGGAACCGGTTTTGACCCGAATTTTACGGGTAGAGAAAATGTGTATATGAACGGTGCAATCCTGGGACTTGTTAGGGAAGAAATTGACGATCGATTTGAAGAGATAGAGAGATTTGCCGGAATTGGGGACTTTATGGATCAACCGGTTAAGCTATACTCTAACGGCATGTATGTGCGCCTTGCCTTTGCCACGGCAATTAACGTTGACCCTGATGTCTTATTAGTGGATGAAGCCCTTGCCGTAGGGGATACGGTCTTTCAACATCGCTGTATGAGCAAGATCAGAGAAATCCAGGAACAGGGCAAGACTATAGCTTTTGTCAGCCATGATCTAGGTGCTGTAAAAAAACTCTGCACCGAGGCCATTCTTCTTGAAAGGGGAGAAATGCTGTGCATGGGAACTCCTGAGGTTGCAATAGAAAAATACAACAGAATCATTTGGAATTCTGAAAGAGATGAAATATTAGAAGGGATTACGTCAGGAGATGAACCTGTTGATTTGAGGGAGGCAATTCCCTTTGAAGAGGTGAAAGCGTACGACCGGCGGTTCGGGAATAGGAAAGCTGAAATTATCGGATTTGCCCTGACGGACGAAAAAGGAAAAAAGCGCGAGGCATTTGCCGCCGGGGCCGAAGTCCTCTTTAGTGTGGCAGTAAAATGTCATGAGAGTGCAGATATGCCATTAGCAAGTTTTTTGGTGAAAGACTTGATAGGGAATGACCTGTTTGGAGCAAATACGGATGCGGAATGCTATCCTCTTAGTCCCTGCCCTGCGGGAAGTACTGTTCAGATCACCTTTTCCTTTGTGCTGCCGCATTTGAGACCCGGGAGTTATGCTTTAACTGCCGCATTTGGAAATGGAACTCTGGATAATCCCAGCGCCTATGACTGGGTTGAGAATATATGCGTTTTTACTGCAGAATGTCATGATACATGGTTTGGTCTGATCAGGACGCCGACCATCATAAGCCAAAGATTCATCAGTGGTCATGACTGAAAGGCTTTTCGGCCCTTCTCATTTAGAGAGAACGACTATCCAAGACAAAGAATGGAGTATTCGTCAGCATAAAGATTTATGAAGAAAACAGAAGGAAATCATATGGAGCCGGCATTGACGAAAGAATCGAGATATGATTACACGATTGATTTGGCCACAGAGAACTCCTCCCATACGAAAATCCTGAGACTTGTAGGTCGTGACAATTATGTGCTTGAGATCGGATGTGCCACTGGTTATATGACCCGGTACTTAGAAGAGGAACTAGGGTGTAAGGTTTTTTGCATTGAAATTGATCCCAAATCCGCCAATAAAGCAAGCCCCTATTGCGAGGAGTTGTTAGTTGAGGACATTGAACAGCTTGATTTTGACGAGGCATTCAAGAAGAAGCGGTTTGATGTGGTGATCATGGCTGATGTATTGGAGCACATGAAAAATCCGCGTTCTGTTCTCGGGAAGCTGAGGCGTTTTCTTAACGAAGCCGGATATATTATACTGTCCATACCCAATGGTGCCCATGGTTCCATGGGCTTGGAATTGCTGGATGGCAAATGGGAATATAGAAGTGAGGGCCTTTTAGACAGTACTCACCTTCGGTTTTTTGATAAAGATAGCCTTACCGCTCTTTTGGATGAGGCAGGCTATCTCATTTCGCGAATGGATCGGGTGATCGTCCACCCAAGGGACACCGAAATGAAGACGCCGTGGGACAGTTACCCGAGGGATGTCACTGCCTACCTGGAGAAGGTCAATCCCGAGTACAAGACCTACCAGTTCGTTGTCAAGATTTATCCAACCTCTCCGATTGGGTGGAAAAAGGGTCTTGAGGATGCAGTGGAATCTGAGAAAGAAAAGAAGCGGATTTCAGATGAAAGATTGAAGAAGGTGGAAAAGGAATTGAACTCTCTGAGAGGAGAGGTCGCGGGATTTGAAGCGGAGCGTAGGAAAACTGCGGAAGAATATCTGGACAATCTGCGAAAGGAGATGTCCAGGATCGACAAGGAGTTCTCTGAGGATCGTCGTGGCTACGAAGACAAAATCTCTCAGCTTGAAAGAGAAATGTCCGGCATTCATCGTGGCTATCAGAACAAGATCTCTCAGCTTGAAAAAGAAATGCGAGGGATGCATAGTGGCTATGGAGACAAGATTTCTCAGCTTGAAGAAGAAATCTCCGGGAGTCACAGTGCCTACCAAGACGAAATTCAGCGGCTTAAAATGTGGGTCTCTGAAACCTGCCACGGCTTTCAAACGGAATTGGCGTATAGAGATGAGCAGATAAACGGTCTACAGTTGGAGGTCCACCATTTTAGGAATGAAAACCTGCTCTCTTGTGAGGAATTATCGCGTCTCAGGCAAGAAAAGGCAAACGTTGAGGCCCTTGCCGCAACGTTTGCGCGGGAATCGGATGAAATGAGGAATTCGCTGACCTGGCGCCTGATTACGCGGTACCGCCGTATGATAGACAGATGGTTACCCTTCGAAACTCGAAGAAGACGTCTGTATCGTCTTTGTCTGCTGGCTCCGGTGGTGTTATCCAGGGAAGGGCCTGCAGCCTTCTTCAGAAGAATTTCGGCAAGGATACCCGGTTTAGGTAAGTCCGAGAGGAGCGGAAGCTTACAGCTTCCGACTGGAAATGAATATATTCCTTTGTCTTTTCCTCATTTTGATAAAATATATGTCACTATCATAATCCCTGTTTACAGCCAGTGCGATCACACGTACAGGTGTCTTGAGTCTATACTGGAAAACACTTCGGTACCATACGAAATCATCGTAGTAGATAACGCATCGGATAGCAATACAGTAAGAATGCTTGATACTGTGCAAGGTGTTCAGGTTATTCACAACGAGAAAAATGAGGGTTTTTCCGCCGCCTGCAATCAGGGAGCAGAGGCAAGTAATGGACAGACTTTGCTATTTTTGAATAACGATACACAGGTGACCAAAGGATGGTTGGAGGCTATGTTGACGGCTCTCGAAGGGGACGATGTCGGAATTGTCGGCGCCAAGTTGATTTATCCAAATGGAAGGTTGCAGGAGGCCGGAAACATTGTTTGGCAGGAGGGGACCGGGTGGAATTATGGTCGCGGCGATGACCCTGATTTGCCACAGTATTCCTATTTGCGGGAGGTGGACTATTGTTCAGGCGCCTGTATCATGATTCGCAAGGATTTTTGGGTGGAATTGGGCGGTTTCGATCATAGGTACAGCCCGGCTTATTATGAAGATACCGATCTGTGTTTTGCTGCAAGGCGACGTGGATATAAGATCATATACCAACCAGAAGCACGAATCGTGCATTACGAAGGAGCCTCGGCAGGTACTGATATAGACGAGGGGTATAAGATATACCAGAAGGAGAATCTCTCTAAGTTCAAGGAAAAGTGGGGAGAAGTTCTGGGAGCAGAGCATTATGCGGGGCCAGAGGACCTCTATGTTGCAAGGGAAAGAGGCTTTTCAAAAAGGGCGTTGGTGGTTGATCACTATGTACCTACCTTTGATATGGATTCCGGGTCTTTAAGAATGTTCAGCCTTCTCAAGATTTTCAAAGAGCTGGGCTATAAGGTCATCTTCTGGCCTGAAAACAAGGCCTTCCATGAGCGCTACACCAGAGAACTGCAAAGACTTGGAGTTGAAGTTCTTTATGGAGATATAGACTTTGTGCAGTATCTAAAGGATTATGGCCATTATATGGATCTGATTCTCCTGTCACGTCCCCATATCGCCGTTGATTTTATCTATGCCGCCAAGACTCTTTCCAAGGCAAGGATTATATACGATACGGTTGATCTCAGTTTTGTAAGAGAGGGGAGAAGGGTCAGGGTGGAGGCAGAAGAGGTTATCGAATATTGGAAGGGAATCGAGCTTTTTCTGTCAAGTCAGGCTGATGACACTTTGGTAGTAAGTCCTGTCGAAAAGGAGATTCTCGAAAAGGAGGGCTTTCAAGGCAAGGTTTCAGTAGTATCAAATGTCCATTCCTTGGAACCATGCAGCAGTCCTTTTGAACAAAGAGAAGGTTTGATGTTTATCGGAGGATTTCTCCACCTCCCAAACGAGGATGGTATTGCCTGGTTTGTGGAGCAAATCCTGCCTATTATTCGCCATACAATACCGGAAGTGAATCTATATATTGTCGGAAGTCATCCTACTGATAAGGTGAAATCCATGGCTTCTCCAGATGTGTTTGTGACCGGTTATGTGGAGGATGTGGGGCCATATTTTGAAAGGGCAAGGATTTTTGTCTGTCCCTTGAGATATGGTGCTGGCGTGAAGGGGAAGGTTGGTCAGAGCATGTCGTATGGCCTGCCCATAGTAACGACTACTATCGGCGCGGAGGGTATGGGCCTGACCGATGGCCATGACGCCCTTATTGCAGATGATGAACGGATTTTTGCAGAGAAGGTAATAAAGGCGTACCAAGATCGTAGGTTGTGGGAAGGCCTTTCCCTGAATGCAAGGGCGTTGGTAGAACAGACTTATTCCCCTGATGCAGTAAAGGGTGCATTACAGAGCATCCTGGGAGGGGGTGAAATAGTCTGAGATGGAGTCTTACTATCCCCAGGACATAAACCTCTTTACTACCTATAGATGTAATTCGAAGTGTCAAAACTGCTTGATATGGAAGGGCTCAGAAGCGGATCCCTACAAAATAGAGCTTGACTCGGAACAATTGGAAAGACTCTTTGACGACCCTTTGTTTGTCAGGTGCACCAGCCTTGGCCTGGCCGGTGGAGAGCCTACAATTTCACCATTCTTCTGGAAATTGTTGGATCTTTTGCCCGGGGGCAAACGCGTAAATATTTCTACAAACGCTCTCAACAGTGAAAAACTTGTCGATTTATTGCGGCGATCACCATATAGAGACAAATATGAGATCCAGGTTTCTATTGATGGAATTGGAGACACAAACGACCGTATAAGAGGGGTTAAGGGGGCGTTTAGGAAGAGTGTGGCCTTGCTTGAAATGCTGGAAGGCTTGGGTGTGGACAGGTTACTGTCTTTTACCATTAACCGATCAAACTATCATCAATTAAAGGAGTGCTATGACCTGGCGAATAGTCATGGGGCTGAATTCTGCACCCGAATGGCCCACATGGGGGGCGCATATCGCAACAGGGAGAGTCGAGGCATTTCCGAGTTTGAAGAAAACGAACTCGAAGTCTTGGATAATGCCTTTGATATGATCATATCAGAGGAATTGAGGAAGTCATCCCATTTCCCGGCAAGGCTTGTGTTCATGAAGAAAATCACGGATTACTTCAGGGGAATTCAAGAGGATTTGCCCTGCGGCGCTCTTAAAACCGCCATGGTGATTGACCTGTATGGCGATGTATTTCCCAAATGTCCTCTTTTTATGATGAAGGGAATAGGAAATCTTCACGAACAGGACCTTAGTAACATCTGGGAGGGTGATAATGCCTCGGAGACGAGGGCCAGGATCGATAAACTTCAGTGCGGGGGATGTTGGAACGACTGCCAGGTAGTGACCAATATAGCACTTGACCGTGAATTTTTTGAAGAGGAATATGGCAAATTGAAGATTGCATACTTTCGAGAAAGGGGCTTCCCCGGCGTCATCGATTTTACTCAAGGAGAAGACCGACTCTTGATTGGCGGCTGGTACGAGCCAGAGGGTGATTCGGATTTTCGTTTCCGCTGGACGGAACAAGAGTTTTCCATTCTATTGCCGGAAGGCATCTCTTCTTTGGAGTTGTTTGCGGCAGTCCCTTTCACTTCCAGTTCTGACGGCTTGTGGCGTGCAGATGTGCTAATTGGAGGTCAATTAGTTGATTCAGTCGCTTTTTCCAACCCTGAATGGAGGCATTATCCCATTGCTCTTCAAAGGCCAACAAGTGAGCTGACACTATGCAAATTCAAATTGAACAGATACTGCTGCCCAAAAGATAATGGCATGAGTGAAGATGAAAGACATCTGGGGATGGCCATCAATAAGATATCTTTCATGAAAGAATAATGATGAGGGATCAGGAGTTTCACTGGACGTACGGGAAGGATCTAATAAAAAATTCAAAAAATCTCCAGAAGGTAAGGAGAAGGTACGAGCGGTTTGGAGGACCAAGAGCCACAAAGAGATTCTCTATGTCATATTACTACTTCTGTCTGATAATGATATACGCTAATTTTCATAGCTTCATGGATATATTGAACGGGACACGATACCAAAAGAGCCGTCGTTTTTTTCTGAAAACCGAGATATTCCCGGCTGCTGTCTTCAATTTACTTGGGGAATGGGCTATGTTCTCATATGGTCATACAGGCTTCAAGATAAAGATTTTGGACCGCCTTGTCTGATGATTTTTTTCGATGACGTACTATGTGCATGCTACTTGATAATCTCCCTATTCTAGCGTAGTGGAGAAATTCCATGATAAAAAACCTGCTGTTGTCTTTTCTGACAGTCATATTCTGCCTATTGGTGGGGGAGTCAGTTATGAGGTCGGTTGGCCCTCCCTATTTCGATAGCCTCTTCTGGGAATATGAACCGGAATTAGGGTGGACTAATCGGAAGGATTGTTTTTTTTATAGCACAGGAGGTGATAAGAAACCTATACTGGTGGAATTCAATAAGGAAGGGTTTAGGGGGAATAATTATCCTGCTGAAAAACCAGCCTATACACGCCGAGTCATTATCCTGGGCGACTCGTTTTCCGAGGCGACCCAGGTTAATGTTGAGGAAATATATTGGCGGCGGTTAAGTACTCTGTTGGGGAGCAACAATGGCAATTATCGGTGGGAAGTCATCAATTTCGGGGTTGGAGATTATAGCACTACCCAGGAGTATTTGACGCTGGTTAGCAAGGCCCTGGATTACTCTCCGGATCTAATCGTCTTGCAGGTTTTTCCCGGCAATGACGTTTGCAACAACACTATCGTTGCCCCTAACATCGCCAGTCCGCAGGACGAATACCGCCCATATTTTGATCCTGAGACCCAATACCGAACTATCACCTATCTTAGCCCTGCAACATCTTGGTTTCGTCGGCATTTTTCTCTTTTTCGCTTTATTGACATTCGAATTCGACACCTTGCATCGAACGTCATAGGAAAACCGGATCCGGGAAGCAGGGATTTCTGGCTTGCCGAAGTAGAAGAAAAGTTGATGGAATTGGGTCTGCCTAGGATTTCCTTTTATGATTATCAGTTGTATTCAGCGGCCGCGTCTATTCTCTCGAACACGTTCGCAGAGCCCGAATATCAGTTTCCGTTTATAAGGGAGGGATGGAAGGTCACCGATCACGCCATAAGGAAAATAGTCAGCGTTGCCGAAGATGTGGGAATACCCGTGATTGTCCTTGTGTTTCCCAGTGAAATCCAGTTTCCTCCTAAATACGCCATTTGCCTGAATGAATTGCCATTCCCTATAGATAGGTATTATCCGGGACGGAGAATTGCCGATTTATTACGCTCTTATAATGTCCCTGTACTCACATTCATTGACCGCTTCGAGGAATCCTTATATGAGGTTACGCCGTTTATTGACGGACATTTTAATGCCGCCGCTCACGAAATCGTGGCGAATATCCTCGCAGAAGTGGTAGGCGAAGTTTTGCCGGAAGCGCCTTATTACCAATTTGGCAAGACTGTCTCATTTGACGAACAGGGGGCTGGCCGGAAATTTATTGCCTATGGTATTGCACAGCCCTCGGCAGGCACCTCATGGACTATAGCCAATAAGGCCGGAATACACTTGCGATTACCGCCCACAAGAACCAGTCTCGTTATGACTCTGCGAGCTATTCCTTTTGCTCCGGAGGAACTTGGGATGAGCCAATTTGTAGAGGTATATTTTAATGGAGGAAGGATTGCCCGTTGGTCTCTTTCCGGCAAGCATGTAAAGGCGTATAGAGGGCTTGTCACCCCGTCTCTGGTTGCGGCCAATGATCCTGCTGAGATTCTGTTTGAATTCAGTGAACGGCGATCACCTCATGAGTTGGGTATTTCGCAGGATAAGCGTCTATTGGGGTTGGCTCTTGTCGATATTGTCATAGACCAAGTGTCTGCCTCCAAGTTTTCTGATTAGAGAAATCAGTTTTACCTGAGTGTGTTCCTGTAAAATATAAAATATATTTTGAGAGGTTTGAGGCGGAATTGACCTCTTTGAAGGATGAATGGGCTTTTTTCTGTGCAGAAAAGGCCAGTATCCGCCGGTGATGTGAGGCGGAGATAACAAGGCAGGAAGGATTGAAGGCTGAAATTCGCAGGGAGTAGGAAACCGGAAATACCCAATTAAGACAGGAGATAAACAACCTCCAGGCGGAGGTCGCGCATCTCAGGATTGAAAGCCTCCGGCTACGAGATGACTTGGCCGGGCTTGATCAAGAAGAAATCGAACTGGAAGGTGCTGCACACCGGCTTTCGCAATCGTAGCATGAGTTGAATGGTGCTCTTGTTTGGATTCTGATTTCACGATACCGGAGCATTGTAGAACAATGGTTTCCACAAGGTTTACTAAGGCTCAACCTCTACCGCCTTTCTGTCCTGGTTCCGGTAGTCTTGTTTAGGGAAGGCCCGCGGGGATAGAAGAAAAAAGGGATGATCATCAAGAAGAACCGAGATTTATCAAGGTACGAGTTTCAGGAAGGAAGGGTGAGGCTTGAAGGGTTGCCGTATTTCTTGGTCATTGATCCAACCAACCGCTGTAATGCCCACTGTTTGCCTTGCACTACCAATGTATATCGTATCTTATTGGAACAGCCTTATAGTGAATTATCAATGGAAGTTGTTGACAGACTCAAACCTGTCCTGCCGGCGGTTGAGGTCATAAATTTATTCGGCACCGGAGAGCCATTGATTTCGAACAGTTTCTTGCGGATTTTTGAGAGTATCAAGAAAGATGTGTCGGCAGGTTGTGAAATCCATCTCAGTACAAACGGAATGCTACTGTCGGCTGACATGTGCCGTCGTCTCATAGAGATGCCTGTTTATGAACTATCTGTCTCTATTGACAGCCATCGGCCTGAGCTATTCAATCGGTTGCGGAAAGGCATCGACTTTAAACGGATCGTCCGGAACATTGAGACCTTCAACCGATTGAGGAAGCAGAGTGCGCCGGAATCAATGCCTCGGCTTGCCGCTAATGTGGTGGTTTCTCGAGCAAATATTGATGAACTCGAAGGACTCCTTGAACTTGCCTGTCAGCTCAGGTTTGATCGGATTTCACTAAATCGGATGCTTTTCTTTGATGCAGGGACATATGAGAAGGATCTAATAAAAAAATTCGGAGAATCTCCGGAAGGTCAGACAAAGGTAAGAGAGGTTTGGAGAACTAAGAGCCACGAAGAGATCCTCTATGTCATATCACTGCTTCTGTCCGATGACGACATACGCGAGCGGGAGTCGTCGATTAGGGATGTCTTGAAAAAATACGAGAATCTGCTGGAGATAGACAACGGGTTGCTCATTCAGGATCAGGGAGATCAAGAGACGGTTGTATCGGCTGATCTTGACTATTTCGGGGACCGTTTCCCATGCAATGTGCCTTGGAAGTTTTTCTATGTAAATTCAAACGGTACGACTCGTCTATGCTGTGGACAGGGAGTGGACACGATGGGGGACCTCAATTTCCAGAGTTTCATGGACATATGGAACGGCCCTCGATACCAGACGATCCGTCGTTCCTTTCTGGAAAACCGAGATATTCCTGCCTACTGTCGTCAGTGTACTTGGGGAATGCGATATGTTCTCATATAAGTCATACAGGCCTCAGATTCAAGACGTTGGTCTGCCTTATCTGACGATTCTTTTTCATAACTTAAATGTTTGTTTGCATTACTGAATAAACGATCGATTTTGTGGTGGCGGAGAAATTTTATGGCAATGGTATTGATATGTGCCTGGGTATCGACTTGCGTGCGCGTTTTAGACTACGGCATTGCAAGCCAACCGGGCACAGGTATGGCGAAGCGATGAAAATCATTGTTGGCAAGCATGCTAAAAATATAGCTGCAGGTATTCTGTCTCTATACTTCTTACTTGTTGCTTCATATTTAATTGATTCTCCCGGAATCTACTATGATGAGATTACCTTTGTAAACATTTCCCTCGGTGGAATTCACGATCATTTTGTTCACAAACGCATATTTGGCATACCAGTGATGATGATGCCTTATATAGGTGCATTGAAATCATATATTTTCAGCCCCGTATTTCAGATATTCGGGGTATCCGCTGCCAGTATTCGAATCCCTGCAATTCTGATTTCCTGCTGCACGATATATATCGGGTTTTTATTGTGCAAACAAGTTCTCATGCCTGATAATGGCATGTATCCGATTCTTTTTGCTGCGGTATTGGCGACTGATCCCGCATTCATCATAAACAGCAGACTGGATTATGGGCCAGTTGTCTTAATGACGTTTTTAAAGCTGCTGTCACTCTATTTTTTTTATAAACTAATTCGCACCAGATCCC
>JAXHTA010000390.1:0-3894 GCA_034190285.1 Thermodesulfobacteriota bacterium
CAGGCCCCTCCCATAAAAAGGCCCTTTACAGGCGAACGGTGTCTGGAGCAATGTTCGTTAGGTCTTAAATACCCCATCTGCAGAGGATGATACTGGCCCTGCTTTATGGAACCGTTGATCATATCCAGATACTTGTTCTGAATGTCTCCGGGTGTGGCCACATAGACGTCCCTCACAACGTCCTCGTTGAGGTTGGGAATATACTTGGAAAGCTTTTTTATCAGCATCCACGCCTTTTCTTCCTTGAATTTGTGTCTCAGCCACTTTTCCTTACCTTCCTTCAGGTCGAAAGGCGCCATGCAAGAGATCAAACCGGTATGTTTTCCTCCGGCGGCCTGAGACGGATCATGGAGCGTGGGGAAACAACAATTGAATCCGAAACTGTCGTCAAAATCTCCATCGGATATTCCCTGCTGCTGTTTGACAAAATCATCCGTAGACTCATATCCAACCACGTGGATAAAGGCCTTGGCTACATCAGGGTTGTCCTTTGCGGCGTTGAATTGAGGCGCTGCATTCAAACACAAGTGGGCGCCAAACAGACTCCAGTGCTCCCACATCCAACCCTTAACAGAGGCGGCAAAATCACTTTCAAGCTTGTCCTCTCCGACAAGCTCCAAAAAGGTCTGGGCCGGGTCGATCGTGCTTATGACCCCCATCTTGCCCTCGAGATATGGACCATCGTCCAGCTGAACACCCTTGGCAGCTCCACCCTCTACCACAATGCTTTTAACTCCATAGGGTGAATATATCTTGCCGCCATGGGTCATAAAGTCTTTTATCAGCGCCTGAGCGAAGTTATGTGTACCATGAACCACAAGCCGATAATTAGACGCACGGTTCACATAAAGGGGAATCAGATAACCCACGCCGCTCTGATTGGGGTCCATGCCCCACATGCAGATCACATACAGCATCAACGCCTTGACCTTGTCACTCTCAAATAAGCCGTCCACAAATTCTTTGGGCGTCTTCTCCGTAAGCTCGTTCAACTCCTGGTTCCACTCGGCCTTGGCAAGCTTCGGCAACTGATCAAGGGCAGGTATCGGCTGAACATAGGTCGCAGGCACGATAAATTCGTCCATCATCTTCCGGGCCCTTGAACAAAAACCCCTATAGGCCTCAGCATCTTTCTTGGAAAACCTCTCAAAGGACTTGCACGTCTTGTCAACATCACTGTAAATGCACACTGAACTGCCGTCGGAAAAGGTCATGGCAAACTGGACCTCGGGATACACATGCTCAAGACCGTAGTTCTCAAGCTCCAGGTCCTTATAGGCAGGCGCATAATCCACCATGGGCATGTAAACAGCGTGCACATTGTGCCTGAACCCGGCCTGACGAGGCTCCTCAGTTGCGCATCCGCCCCCAAGCTCATTTCTCCTGTCCGCTATGGCCACCCTGATTCCGGCCCTTGCCAGATAACAACCGGCTGTAAGACCGTTGGGACCTCCACCAACTATGACTATGTCAAACTCCCTCTTGCCTCTGGGCTCTTTTATAAAAGGATAAGACAGTGCCCCTTTTGTGGCATCAGACCACCCTTCGTAGGCCTGCTTCGCCTTGTCAGACCAGCTTTCCATGAAAGGCTCCATATCCAGCACCTCCTTCCAGCCTAGAACTGGCGACCCTCCCAGGTCTTCTTCAGACCCAGGTCATCGGCCATCACTTTGTAACAGTTATAGCCTTGGGCACTGGTGGCAATTGCAAAAGGATGCCACGCAGTACCAGTACAGTAAAGCCCTTCTATGCCTGGTACACGATTCCCCGCAAGCTCGGGTATGGGACGGAATTTCCCGATTTGAGAGGGTGTGTTGTCTATGACGCCCCAGTTGCCGGCGGGCCCGAAGTTTCGAGCAAGTCTCTTCGTGTAATAAGGCGTCACAGGCACATAACCGGCCACAATATCCCAGGTCACATTTGGGGCATACCTGTTTGACAGCTTTATAAATTCCTCGGCATACTCCTTCTCCCTCATCTTCCACTCACCGTCCGAAAGCCTCCAGGCCGGCAGCACGAACTGTTCGCTAAGAATCTTGAAATTCGTGTCCGGGGGGCCCATGCACTGATCAAAGGTGTCAACATCACTCTCCCCCATGTAACATATAAAGGTATTCAGATCAGTGGGCCAAATCCCCGCCCTCCTTTCAGCACTCTCCTTGATGAAGGCATTCACATCAAGATATGAAGACGCCCCAAAACACAGATCCTGACAGTACTTGGCTGCTGGTTCAAAGTCCTCACACTTCCACTTAGGCCTCTCTGTAAAGGCCCAGCTGTACCATATGATGGCAATCCAATCCCTGGAAATGAGCTTTACCTTTCTCGAAATGGTGGTGTCGAGATTCTCAGCACCTACCAGATCAAAGACGAGCTGAAACGGATCAACGGTGGCTATGACCGCCTTCCTCGCGGCGATCTCCGTGCCGTCGGCAAGCCTTATGCCCTTAGCCTTACCGTTATCTATAAGGATCTTAACAACCTTTTTGTTGGTGAAGGCTTCGCCGCCGTTTTCATATATCACCCTGTAGGCGGCGTGCGTCAAGGCATGGGTCCCTCCCATCACATAACACGAAAAAGGAAGCCACACGAGTTCTGCCATCAGAGCTGGCCAACCCGCTCCCGGCTCATCGGCGGCTATTCCCCATGACTGGATCACCCTGTGGAACCAGACCTGGAGATGGGGATCCTCAAAAATGCTCCCAAATAGCTGGACAGGGTTCTGCAGGAGCCAGTGAGGATCAACGCCCGTGTCGGGGCTCATAAATAATCTGTCCATTGCATCCGGTTCACGTACCGGTTTGGCTGGAGTAAAGGCCCACTCCATCATTGCAGGGTACCAGTGATTTATGCTGTTATCCCACATCTTGAGATACGTATCAGCGTCCTTCCTGGAAAACCTGCTTATGAGTTCAGCCGTCTTTTCCTGGGTGGGGTCGACATCAGGGTAGGCGGAAAACTGGAGGATACACGAGTCATCATCAAATACCGTGCCCACCGTAGTTGACGTATGTGCATACCTTGCGCCGTAATCAACAAACTCTGGAAAATCTTTATAAACAGGCACGTGGTACCAAGCCATATGATTGTTAGAGCATGTATTTCCTGCAAAGCCAGGGGAAGGTTCCTCAGAGGACCAGCCCGCCCCCAGCTCGTGCCGCTCCTCAAACATCCCAACATTCAGGCCGCCGTACTTGGTAAGATACATCGCTGTGACAAGGGCCTTGTTGCCCGCTCCCACGATCACTACATCGTAGCTCTTATCTGCCATACCAAACGAACCTCCTTCCTGCTGTTGTGGTCCTTCCAAAGTTTGGATAATACTCTTGAACTTGCCCTTCAATCCTCAATGGGGCATCTGTCACGATTGGCTCCTATTCCGGATAGTCAAATCCCTCCTTTCAAGAAAACAAGCGTTTATAGAATTAATTTTTTGTGAAGAAAAGATATCAAGCACACACAAGGCGAGAGGTCAGCCATCTAATCCCTATACTATACCTTCCACATTGTCCACAAAAAACTAAATCTTACGTCAATCGCTATTTCTCAAATAAAAAGGCCGGCGCCAAAACCTGGCAGCCGGCCTTTTAAACAACCTTAAATGCTTTAACTTGATAATTCCCTGTAGCTCGCTGCAGGGTCACCACGAAAGTCCCTCTCCACCTTTCAGGGGGAGAGGGATAGGGTGAGGGGGTTCAAATAAAGTATTTTCCATTTTGATACCCCGTAGTTTGCTGCGGGGTAGTTCATTTCCTAAAAAGTTTAAATTTATTAAGGATATACCTAGTAGAGAGGTAACTTCTCAAGAAGTCCGGGTATATCCTCCTATCCAAGGGCCATGCGGGTCTCTTTTGTATTCCCGGACTTTTTGAGAACTTACCTCTCTACTAGGTA
>JAXHTA010000391.1:0-3879 GCA_034190285.1 Thermodesulfobacteriota bacterium
GTCAGGGACAGATTCCCCAACATATACAACACATGCCTGAAGTTCCAGATCGATATTACACAAGAACCCATACCCGTAGTCCCGGCCGCCCACTATATGTGCGGAGGGCTTCTGACAGATAACAACGGCCTTACCAATCTGGGTAATCTGTATGCAATTGGCGAGGTAGCCTGCACAGGGCTCCACGGTGCAAATCGCCTTGCCAGCAACTCGCTTCTTGAGGCACTAGTGTTTGCAAGGCGTGCCGCCGAAAACTCATCTCATCGTCTGGAGGAACAGAAAGGTAAGCCACGTCCCACGGCACCCGCTTGGGACTCTGGGAGCGCTACAGATAGCGAGGAACTGGTGGTTATCTCACACAACTGGGATGAAATCAGGAGTTCTATGTGGAATTATGTGGGCATTGTCAGGACAAACAAGCGCCTGGCAAGGGCCAAGACAAGGGTGGAGATCATCCAGGAAGAAATCAAGGAATACTACTGGGATTTCTTGGTGAGCAGAGATTTGCTTGAACTCCGGAACCTCGCCCTGGTCGCAGAGCTGATTATAACCTGCGCATTGTCCAGAAAGGAAAGTCGTGGCCTTCACCACAATCTGGATTACCCCTCCCGCGACGACAAATACCTGCAGAGGGATTCCGTCATATGGTTGTAAGGCCTCTGTCGCGGTCCTCCGGGCCGTGATTCTATATTGAAGACTCTCCGGCGCCCTTTGTTTATCAATCCTTTTTCTCTATCACCCGTACCATCCAACCCCAAAAGGTCGCGATCTGTTTCCTTCTCTCAGGCTTGCCTGTTTCCTTCAGGTTAATATACTCTCGCCCCACCTCTTCTGCCCGCATCTTGCAGCCACTGATGAACAACAGGTACATCCGGAACAAGGCAATATCTCTGTATTCCTCAAGTGAATTCCCTGCGCAGAGTTTTTCTTTGGCCGAATGCAAATAGGCCTCGGCAACAAGGTAGTCATGTTGCTGAGCTGCGCCAGCCGCCAAGTCAATATATATCTCGGGCGACTTATCTGATGTGGACTTGAGCCTGTTGAAGATAATTCTTTGAACGTATTGGTCTCTGCCAAATGCCCAGAGGATGTATTCTGTCAGCAACGGATTGTGGATACAAGCGTGCAAATTCATGATGGGATGAACGGTTGTTAAGCTTTTTGGCCCGAGCATTTCATTAATCGTCTGCCGTACGGCGAAGTACTTCTCGGTCTTCTCGCGCAAGACCTCAGGCCACAATTTGGTGATCATCTCGCTTTTCATAAAATTTACTCTGGAAACGGCAGGATCCATGAAACTTGAGTACTGCAACAAGTACATATCACCGCCGTAGTTTCCGCAAGACAAACGGCGAGGGTAATTGTCCACTAAAGGCAGGCTGCCCGAAATCCAGTCCCGCAATCTTTTTCCATCTGCCACAAAAATCGAGCCAAACTGCTCGGGGGCTTCAAATCCAAGAGCGCGCATTTCCGGTCCAACAAAAGGATCATTCCATTGCCGCACAAAATCCCTTTCCGATATAGGTCCGTCAGGGTCTCTAATTCCCACCATCATCCACTCAAATCCAGCTCCCGTCCATAGAGAGCAGTGCTCAAAAACATTGCAGAATCCTTTCAATATCGATTTGGTTTCCTGGACCTTGAGCTGGTAGACCGGCAACCAATATGTGACTATACCTCTTTCAGATAAACGATCATGGATCAATTGAAAATATTCCTGGGTGTACAGATTTACTATTCCATTCAGTTTAGGTGGAGGCGGCTCTGCGGTAATCAAGTCAAAACGACGTTCCGTTGTGAGCAGGAAAAAGCGTCCATCTTCTATGTGTATCTTTACACGGGGATCGTTTATGGGATTTTCCCTGGCATTAGGGAATACAATACTGCTCATCTCCAAGATGTCTTTTGAAGTATCTACAATCACTATGTTGTTGAGACCTTTGGTGTCAGTTAGAGCCTTTGCAGTTGATCCGCACCCAAATGCGATCAGAAGAGCGGCTTTGGGGTCGGGATGTAAGGCTACAGGCCAGTAAGCGAACAGTTTGGTGTAGCGTTTAGATCCCTTGGTAGTGGATGACATCGAGCAACTGTTAGTCACAAGGAGGTGATAATATGGCTCGCCCAGTATGTCTTTCTGTATATATTGAATTGTCTCGGTCAGGCCCTCTCGAACCGCGACTCTCCGATGCGTTTTATCTTTAGAATAATACTTCAATGGAATTTCCAGATAACGATTATCCATAAGGCCGAAAGGAAAAATAATCAGGGCAAATAGGAAAGCCCCCCCAAATAAAAAATAGAAAGAGGTTTTTCCCCCGAGCCGAGCATTTTGGCCCTTATCGGAAACCAGAAAGGCAAGTGCGCCGTAAACGAGAGCAAACAGGAAAAATGACCCCTCTATGCCTATCCATGGGACGAGAACTAGGCCGGCGAGAGCGCCGAACATCCCGCCAGTAGTATTTGCAAGCGTCAGAAGTCCCGTGGCTTGTGTTGCGGCCTTTATTTCAGTACCTAAGGCCCTGCCGATCATAGTGAAGCTGCTTCCGGAAACAAATGAAACCGGCAGAATCAGGAAAAGGGAGGCGAACAAGATATAGACTTCGGCTGAAAAATCAGAAAACCAATCAAGGGGCAAACTGAAATTGCTGTAAATAAGGACAATGAATAACCCGTTGAGAAACAGGACAGGAGCAAGATAGCGGTGCGCCTCACACCCTAGTCTGTACAATTTGGAGGCGAACAGACCCCCAGAACTGATTCCCGCCAAAACCACAGCCAGCATCACAGCAAAATTCAAGCTATGGGCAACAAAAAACAGTGTCATGAAACGAAACCATATGACTTCTAAGGCCAGCAGCGAGAAACCACAGAGAAAACTTGCAATTAATAGTAACGCCATTCTCAATGAAAGACCCCGAAACGCCGGGGGACGATTTGATTTTCCGATAACCCGGGGTTTGTTGCTCTCATTTGGCCGAAAGGGAGGCGGAGCTATCACTTCCCTTATCCCGCGGAGCGGAGATGTGTGGATAAGACCGGCACCGGCCCCAATGTGTCTGTTGGAAAGCCATAATGCCATGGCGGCTCCAGACAGATTGAAACTGGCTGCCACAAGACCGGCCCCCCTTATACCAAGCCATTCAATGAGGAATATCTCGCAAGTAATGACTCCAACCATTGCTCCCAGCGTATTCCAACCGTAAAGTATGCCTAACACACGTCCAAAATTGGGCTGTTCCGAATACAGGGCTTTAACGAGTACCGGGAGAGTGGCGCCCATGGCGCTTGCAGGAATAACCATCAGTATCATCGCAACGACAGCCCTGAGTGAGTTCAGGAGCAGGCCGTGACCCAGGAAAGTGCGGAACAAAGGGGCGAAAAACTCGGTGAGCCCGGGGAGGACGAAAACCAGAGAAAACCCTGATACCGCAATTATTATCTCAAGACATGCGTAGAAAGAAAGGGGAGACCTTATCTTATGTCCCCAGAAGGCGGAAAGGCCATTCCCCAATGCCAGCCCTCCCATAAAGCTGCAAAGGACAATTGAGGTAGCCCAGACACTATTTCCAAAAACCAGTCCCGACAAATGAAACCACAACATCTCGAAGATTAGGGCAGATGCGCCGGAAAGGAAGAATATCACGCATAGAATTGAAGTCATATTTTCAGGCCTCTTTTCCCTGAGCTGAAGAATATCCATCTCAAATCAGTAGAAGTCAATGCCCACTGAGAATTTGGTTTTCAGCACATTATGAAGCAAATGTCAATACTTAGCGGCTATACGTCTGCCCCGTCGCATAGAATATTTGTAGCACTTTAGCGAATGACCCCGGCGCTTTGCTTCGGGGTCATTCGCTAAATTCGTACGGATATTTTCAC
>JAXHTA010000392.1:0-3872 GCA_034190285.1 Thermodesulfobacteriota bacterium
ACTGTCTCATGACCAGGATCTTATTCTTGATGTGGCTCAGTCTTTCCTTAATCTCCATATCCTGCAAGTGGTGCTGCTCCTCCTGATTCTCAAGGCCGCAGACCTTGTTTTCTTTTGTCATTAATCTTTACCTCCCATTCTACAACTTGTTCAAGAGACAGTTCTCTTAGTACTTCCATTTTCCCATTCACAGCCAGGCATTAAGAACTTTGAATGAAAAAGGTTGCCGTTCAGATAGGCATCCAGCACATCCTCCAAAGAGCCGGAGATCCAGGATATGACATTGATGCCTGAAGCCATAATCATCCTTCTGAAATGGCGTGAAATGGCCCCACATATAAGTGTGTCTACTCCCAGGTCCTGAATTCGAACACGCCTTTTGGCAAGGTCTTGCTCATTCAGATAAGTCTCGAAACGTGAAGTCTCCTTTTTGTCTTCCACCTGGAATACCAATAATCTGGAAGCGGTATCAAAGACCGGTGAAACTTTTCCTTCCCACACTGGAATGGCTATCTTCATATAGGGTTAAACCTTTCCTCGTCGTCCCATTCCACGGCCCATTCCACGGCCTTTGCCCATGCCACGACTACCGGCCTCAGCCGGGCTCCCACCAATAGTGTTGCTTCCGCCCATCCCGTAATGACCGGGGACATTGGCCTCGGCCGTACCCTTCAGATTCCCCTTACTGTAATTATCCACGGCCGCCCTTACCGTGCCCGTCTGGCCCAGGATCACTTCGACACCAGCGGCCGAGAGTGTCCGCACCGCGTTGGGGCCACAATTCCCGGTGATAACTGTCTTAGCGCCCCTGGAGGTAACGAACTGGGCCGATTGAATACCGGCGCCCCCGCCTAAGGCGGTATTCTCATTATCGTAAACGTCAAAACTCATATCATCAGTTTCAACAATTATAAAATATGCAGATCTTCCAAAGCGAGGATCAATGGGCGCATCTAAATCCCTTCCACCAGCACTAACCGCCACCTTCATTTTCAATATCTCCTTTCACACTTTTTTACAACAGCCAACCTTGACTTTGATCAATTGGAAAGGAATTTGGGCGTATCCTCCTGTTCAGAATGCCATATGGCACTCTTTTTGAAGACTCGCATGGAGGCCACACAAGTGCCCCTTTCGCCTTCCGGAGCCTCTCATAGGGCTCAGGACCAGGTTGGCAAAGGTCCTTATGATAGGCATTTAGCACTTAGCATGCCAATCCATATGGTAATGAAAGCTACGAATTCAAATTATTGAATTAATGGAGTATTTGGAGTAGTTCGTTTGCCTGGAAGGCAGTAAGGACAACCATATTGTTGCTTTGATGCAACAAAGATAGGCTGCACAGTTTGCACAACTGCAATAATTAATACGCTATCCCAGTCTTGCTTTTGTTCGACCATTCTGCCTTGGAACACGAATATTCAGCCGCTTGATTTTACGCCAGAGGGTTGCTTTATGGATACCCAGTTGAGCTGCCGTGGCCGACCTATTCCAGTGATTCTTTCTCAAGGTCTCAAGAAGAAAATGTCTCTCCAGATCGTCGAAGTTGAGGTGATTTTCCAGGCCTTCCTCTTCAGGGGCTTTTCCTGGTATCTTTACGTCCTCCCGGAGATAGTCCGGAAGATGTTCAATCCCTACCAGACTATTCTTGCAGACCACAGTGGCATACTCGACGACATTTTCCAGCTCACGAACATTCCCCTGAAAGTCGTGGGCCATCAGGATTGACAACACTTCAGGGGATAGACCCCTGGTCTCTGATCCGTTCAGCCGATTGAATTTGCGGACAAAATGGTCCGCCAGCAGAGGGATGTCTTCTCTTCGCTCCCTCAGAGGGGGCAGGACGAGTCTGACAACATTGATACGGTAGTATAGATCCTGCCGAAATCTCCTTTGGGACACAAGCTCTTCAAGGTTCCTGTTTGTTGCCGAAACAATGCGAACATCTGCTTTCAACGGCTTTGTACTGCCCAGCGGCTCATAAACCCTGTCTTGAAGGACGCGAAGGAGTCGTGCCTGCATCGCGGGAGAAATATCTCCAATTTCATCTAAGAAAAGGGTCCCCCCCTCTGCCAGGGCCAGGCGGCCCGGCTTGTCTTTCTTGGCATCAGTAAAGGCACCGGCCCTGTAGCCAAACAATTCGGATTCTAGCAAGTTATCGGGCAAAGCTCCACAGTTGATGGTTACCATTGGCCCGTTCTTCCTCGGACTCAGGGCATGGATTGCCCTGGCGAAAAGCTCCTTTCCCGTGCCGCTTTCACCCACAAGCAGGACCGTCGTATTGCTTCCCGCCACCTGCTCAAGTATCCCGAATAGGCGATGCATCTCCTGATTCTTGCTGACAATATCATGAAAAGAATGCCGGCCTTCCAATTCCCTGCGGAGTTCCTCTACAACACTCAAATCGCGAAAGGTCTCCACGCCTCCAATTACCCGATCCTCTTCATCTTTCAGGAGAGCCGTAGAAATGCTGACCGGGATCCGTTCCCCTTCCGAACTCACAATGAATATGGACTGGTTCACTATCGGCTCGCCCGTTTCCATCGTCTGACGAAGAGAGCATCGGCCCTCACAGATACTCGCCCTGAAAACGTCCCAACAGTGTCTGCCGATTGCCTCCTCCTTCTTTATACGGGTGATTTTCCCCGCCGCTCGGTTGAATGATGTGATTCGCCACTCCGAATCTACGGTAAAGACCCCGTCCGCAATGCTATCAAGGATGATCTCGGTCTGATTTTCCAGTTTAGGATTCATCTTGGAAAAAGGTCAAAAGGCAAGGAATTCATTTCATATAAAGAGACCCGGTCCTTCGGGCCAGTATCCTCTACTCTTGCATGACTAAATCTTACCATCTGGCCCTTCACTTATTCATCTTCCCTCTTAGTGTTGGAGAACTCCGGAATGTTACCGTCCTCCTGGATCTAAGAATGATCATTTCACCGGTTTGGGGATTTCTCCCTCTTCTGCCCCATTTGAACTTCACCTGGAACTTGCCAAAGCCATAGATACGAACATCTTCCCCACTGACCAGGGTCTTCTTGATTGTTTCGAACAAGGTGTTGACTATCTCACCCGCACGCCTCCGGCTCAAAAATACACAATCCATCTCCGGGAACAGGAACTGCTGACGGCTCTTACGACGACTTTTGAAACGCACCCTATCTCTCACACTCTCGACGATGTCCGCTTTGGTCAACGTCATAACATTCAGCCCCCTCCTTATTGGGGTCTTATGGCACTCCATTAATTAAGATAACACATTCAAACCCCATTATCGTTGGCAAACCATGCCATATCTGATAGGATTTGTCAAACGATCGAAAATTCAATACCTTGGAGTGAACCAGATGAGGCCTTCCTTTCATCCCAGACTTGTCAACGACCCCTTTTCAGATCCTGGATTATTCATCACCTTTCTCTTTGAAAAGAGGGCGCTGATGTTCGACATCGGAGACCTGGGTGACCTCTCTTCCAGGGACCTTCTCAAAATAACACACGTCTTTGTCACCCACACACATATTGACCATTTTATCGGATTTGATACTCTCCTGCGTATTTTTCTTAGCAGGGACAAGACCCTTCATCTCTTCGGCCCATCAGATTTTATAAGACAGGTGGAAGGAAAGCTGGCCGGCTATACTTGGAACCTGGTCGCTGAGTATAAGAATGACTTCACGCTTGAAGTTAATGAGGTCCATTCCGATAGGATCTTAACAAAGACCTATGTCTGCCGAGATCGTTTTCTTACCCCAAACTGATCTTTGACAGTAGGATTTTTACTTTTGTGTAAAAACAATAGGTTATGATAGGGTAAATTTGTCTTGGCACTACCGGTTCATTGTTTAGCCATAGTCAGAGTTCCTTGATCGTAG
>JAXHTA010000393.1:0-3872 GCA_034190285.1 Thermodesulfobacteriota bacterium
CTTATAGCTCTTCTTAGAGGCCTTGACATCTCGCCTGAGAGGTCTTGGCTGGGAGTTATCCTGGTGTTTCTTGCTTTTTCGGTCCTTGTGTATCGCAGATACAAGGGTGGAAAGTGGCGTTATATAAAAGTAATCACGCCTCAAAAAGACGGAGCCCAGTTAGCGCGTGATTATTTTCATGAAACAAAGGACTTCTGAAATTAAGTTAACCATATAACAGGGAGGTATAACGATGGACAAAGTCATGGTAAACACAAAAGCACCTGAGTTCACATTGAATGATTCAAATGGAAATGAAGTGTCGCTTTCCGATTTTAAGGATAGGACAAACTTGTTGATTGTATTCAACCGGGGATTTTTTTGAGTTTATTGCCGAAGGCATATGGCGCAGTTGCGTCAGGATTATCAGGAATTCGTCAATAGAAATACAGAGGTGATAGCTATAGGCCCGGAAAACGCCAAGTCTTTTCGGGAATACTGGCAAAAAGAAAAAATGCCATTCATTGGCCTGCCTGACCCAGAGCATAAGGTGTTGAAGATATATGGACAGGAGTTCAAGTTGCTCAAGTTCGGAAGAATGCCGGCACAAATGATCATTGACAAATATGGAATACTACGGTTCGTACATTATGGAAAATCAATGTCCGATATCCCCTCGGACACTGAACTATTCGAATCATTGGAATCTATTGAGGCCTTATGAGAAGAAGGCTCATGACACACATCGACTACCAAAAAGTGCTTCGCTACCACGACCGCACGAAACATCATCCCCATCAATATGCCCGCAGTCTGGGCTACATGGACTGGGCCAACCAGCCTGATCCGTTCCGTCACTTCTCAGGGGCCGTCACCACATCCTTGCCGTTATCCCACGTTGACGACACGCCGCCCTATGCCAGGCTGTTCGAGCCGGATAGGGTCGATCCGGCACCACTTACCCTTGCAAGTGTCTCTCTTTTTTTCGAGCACTCGCTGGCCATCTCGGCCTGGAAAAAGCAGGGCTTGTCGACCTGGCCGTTGCGCTGCAATCCCTCGAGCGGTAACCTTCACCCGACCGAGTGCTATGCCGCCTTGCCGGCCATAGAGGACCTGCACGACAGGGCAGCCCTTTACCACTACGAGGCCTACCGCCATCTCCTTGAACGTCGCCTTGATCTTCCTGCCGATGTCTGGAATGCACTTCTTGCACCGACCCTTGCGCACCAACCGTGGGCCTTCCTCATCGGGCTTACGTCAATCGCATGGCGCGAGAGCTGGAAGTATGGCGAGCGATCCTTCCGCTACCTTCACCTCAATGCGGGGCACGCCCTGGCATGTCTTCGCTTTGCAGCGACGGCCCTTGGCTGGCGCGTTACCGTGCTGGCCGAGCCAGGCAACGCTGACGCGGCCGCGCTGCTCGGAACGGATCGCGACTCGGACTTCCCGGATCACGAACAGGAGGACGCCGCTTTCATAGCGACCGTGACCCCGGCCGGCCCGGTCGACTACAAGATGACCCCGGCTCTCGACCTCGAAAAGCTCGGTGCGGTCAGCGGCCTGCCGACGTCTTCAACGGCCAGTCAATTGAGCAAACACCACGAAGACTGGAGCATCGTGGCCGAGATCACTCACGCGACGTCAAAGCCCAGGACCGTCGCGGCCTCCCGTCTCCCTTCGCCACCACCTGACAGACCGGTCCGCGGCCTGCCACCGCCGATGGGCTCCCACACCGCGCGCCACGTCATCTTGGGACGCCGAAGCGCCGTGGCCTACGACCGCAAGACTTCTATCCCGAGTGATACCCTGTGGCGTATGCTGACGCTCCTAATGCCAACGGGTCTTACGCCCCCGTGGGACCCCAACGACTGGGCCTTGTCCGTTCACCTTTGCCTCTTCGCGCACCGCATTGACGGGCTTGCACCCGGCCTCTATGCGCTCGGCCGAAGCCCCGAAAGCATTGGTCGTCTCCGCTCTGCCATGCGTTCCGATTTCAGGTGGTCTCATCCTCCTGGCTGCCCCGACTACCTGCCCTTCTTCCTGCTTGAGAAGGGCAACCTACAGAATCTCTCGGCCCACTTGAGCCTCGGCCAGGAGATTGCCGGTGACGGCGCTTTCAGTCTGGCCATGTTGGCGGATTTTGAGGGGCCACTGCGACAAGCAGGGCCATGGATGTACAGGCGAATCCACTGGGAGGCCGGCATGATCGGCCAACTCCTCTATCTCGAAGCCGAGGCCAACGGCATCCGCGGGACAGGCATCGGCGCCTACTTCGACGATGTCGTTCACAAGCAACTCGGTATCTCTGATCACGCATTTCAAGCTCTCTATCAGTTCACAGTGGGCCGGCCGGTCGAGGATCCGCGCTTGACCACGTTGCCGCCCTACCCCCCTCCAGGTACGATACCGGAGTTGTAGCCAACCCGATGACCAAAGAGGCCGTCATAAGGTTTCCGAAAACCTTCCTGGGATTTTGTGTTGAATGTTCACCGTCATTTGCCGGATGCGGGATTGGCCTTTTTTACGGTTATTCCGCAACTTCACAGTTGTTCATCTATTGTCACCGTCGAGAAATCCCCCCAGGGCCCCGAGCAGAGACCCCTCGCCCTTCTGTCTTCCGCCGGCAGACGGTGCATGCTGAAGAATGCGATCCGCCATTCGCGAAAACGGCAGGCTCTGAAGCAACACGACTCCAGTGCCGCTCAAAGTTGCCAGGAACAGACCTTCTCCGCCGAAAAACATGGACTTCAGGCTGCCCGCACGTTGAATATCGTATTGAATACCTGCTGTAAAAGCAGCGAGGCATCCGGTATCCACTCGAATGGTTTCGTCTTTCAAATTCTTTTTGATGACTGTCCCTCCTACATGGATAAAAGCCAAGCCCCTACCGGTCAGGCGCTGAAGAATAAAACCCTCTCCCCCAAAGAATCCGGCTCCAAGGCTTTTGGTAAAAGCAATTCCGATTGCAGTGCCATATGCGGCACAGAGAAAGGCGTCTTTCTGACACATAAGCTCTCCATTCACCTTGGACAGATCGATTGGAATTATTTTACCTGGATAGGGAGAAGCAAAAGCCACCTTTTGTTTCCCGCCTCCGGTATTGGTAAAATGAGTCATGAATATGGATTCGCCGGTGAGGGCACGTTTGCCCGCTCCCAGCAATTTGCCTAAGACACTTCCGCTCGCATCGGACCCATCACCCATTCTTGCCTCAAAAGTTATCCCTGCATCCATATAATTCATAGCGCCAGCTTCGGCAATTACGGTTTCACCCATATCCAGTTCGATTTCCACAATCTGCATATCGTCGCCGATTATTTGGTAGTCGATCTCGTGCGTTCCGAGTCCGGCTTGTTCCATACCCTGCGAAGAAGCCTGGTATTTTGCGAATACAATTCCACACATCAGGCATTCTAACGCCTCAGGATTACTTTCCGTGCCGCACTTTGGGCATTTGATGGTACCCATAAATTGTCTCCTTTCGTGAGTTAAGGGACGCTCCACATATTTACGTTTGGTCCCTCGCTGTTTCAAGTGGGTAAGCCGAAATTGAGTTTTCCGGCTAAGAGGTAGATTATGATAACTAAGATGAGCGATTTTTATTCAAAAAACCCCACCCGAATGGGTAAGTTTCTGGTATAACTATAGAAAGGTTAGAGACGCTACCAACCACGAATCAAACCCAATAGGTGGCGAACCATTATGAAGTATAGCACAAATGGAAATAGTAACAATGCTATTATTAGCGATGTTGAACTGACTGGAGACACTCTTACCAGTAGAGCCGGGTTTCCAGGTAGAAGCACCGGTTACCCGGCGCTCCCCCCACAGATCCGTACGTGAAGATTTCCCTCATACGGTTCCTCGGTTCCAACTCTTTTTACCAAATTGGA
>JAXHTA010000394.1:0-3868 GCA_034190285.1 Thermodesulfobacteriota bacterium
CAAAATCATGGCTTCAAACAGCAACGTGAAGCTGCCGCCTGCTCTGGCCCATGGAACCTCAACCAGCAATGTTCCGCAATCGCTGCAATCGACCTCGGCACTCTGGCTGTCAAATAGGCTTTATGCTGAAAAAAGTTCAGATGACGCCAAACCTGTTCCTGGGTATCATAAGCCTTTATACCCGTCTGCCCACACTTAGGACAGGTAAAAGTAATTCCCAGGGGAAAATCGATCTTGATATCGAGCCTCTTTGTATTGGCGTCAAATTGAGCATCAGATACCTGCCAAAGCGGTGTCAAACCAAGGGCCATTTGAGAAATGGTCTATGCCTCTCATAATGAATACCGAAACATCATTTTTCCTGTCGGTAAATCAAGGCTTACCCACTTGAAATAGCGAGAAACCTCAATGTATTCCTGCGGTTAAAATCTTCGTATTCCTTGATCTGAACGAAAAATCCTAGTTTTAGTTCAGACACTATGTAATGAGAAAACCTTGAAACACTCAATATAGATAAAGGTGATCTTCGGTAATCTAGCGATGCTGAACTCGGATGTGAGAATCAGGATGAATGCAAAAATCTGATACAATTGTGAAATGGCCAAGCCGATTGGTTATATTCAATCTAGTATATCACAAGGAGTTCGATATCACAATATCAGATATTGGCAAAAACGGTTCAGGTTAATGCAGCAGAATTTAATATTCCAGAAGACCGACCTATCTCATGATAGCATTTCACATCTGAAGGCCAGGTCCCTGTAACTTAAATGTTGCGCGAAATATACGAAGAGCTTTTGCAACGGTGTATATGCCAATGGTTTTAAATCCATTTACCGCTTAATGGCCTGAAATTACGGGATATCAAGGTGGGGCCCGTGCAGCGTATCCAAGCCAAGATCTCGCATCGTTGATCAGGTTTTGTCAACGATGGTTTTGGATCACAGGAAGGCGTTATGGTCTTTATAGTGGAAATCAGATTATATACCAATGACAAATCATCCTGTCATATCAGTGAGTTAAGATTTTGCTGAACATCACTACACCCATAAACTAATCTACAATGGTCTCCGTGCGCTATTTTTTCATCTTTCTTGACGGAGGCGGTTATAAATTTCAGCCGATTCAAGAATTGGCTCCGCAATCTGATAGCTGTAATGCCCCGACTAAGGAACGTCTGTCTTTGGTATCTTCTATACTTGATGGTGTCCACAAGAGGACATGCTTTACGAGGAGCGGCAGAATTTTCGGGGATTAACAGATCCCAATTTAGCCGATTTTTGAAAAGGCATGTGGGGGTTGCCGTCCACAGTCTGGAGGATTTATCAGAAAACAGGCCAAACAATTCTCCTGGGCTATCGATTGCTTGGCAAAAGCCACAGTTCCCTGGAAGGTAGGGCTGTTGATCGACAGTACGATCCAGGGCAAATCCAGCTTGCATGCTTATATTTGCAGGCGATTCAACCATGGGCAGGGCTTTGTGATCGGGCATCAATGGACAAACGTCGCTTTGATCATCAACCAGATGGTAACTCCGATGCATCCGATCCCATTCCACGGCAAGAAATATTGCCGGTAAAATGACCTGGACTATAAAACTGAAAATGAATCAGTGGTTGACTGCATCAACAATTTGGACTCGCACAATTATATCGGTAACCATGATCCCAAAGATGTCATTGTGCTTGCTGACAGCGGATAAGATGATAAAAAGATTGAAAATGCGAATTCTGGTTGAAAATGGCAGTTTATCATAGTCCTGAAAAAGACAAGAAGTGTCAAGTCAGGAAAAACGTATTGTAACACCTCCAAATCAAAGGGGTGACCTCATATTGCTGAGCTGTTCAAGAATCAACGTAGGGTCTAGTGGCAGACTATTCGTATGTTTATGGATGGTCCCCGGAGAAAGCGAATCGATTTTCGCATAAGACGAATCGTTGGCTATCTGCGTTATGTGGGTAAAGTTCAACTGATTTGTTCGGAATTCAAAAAGCGGCCGCAGGGCCGAAGAAAGTACTTGGCCTGCAATGACTTGAAGGCAAAAGCACGACAAATTCTCATCGGGTATCGAATTCGCTGGGCAATCGAGATTTTTCACAAAGAAGTAAAGATGTTCTTAGGCTTCCGGGATGTTGCCACAAAGAGCTTTCAATCCGTTAAAGCGCATGTGCATTGGGTCTATTGCGCCTATATCTTATTGCATTCCAATCCGCCAGGGATCCAAAAGCACATCAAATCTATGACAAATAAGCGGAAAAAGATAAAAGAAATAATTGATGGCAACGAAAAAAACCGGGTGATTCAATTGTTAACACAAATCAAGGGCACAGAACGCTACAAAACAGAGTTAAGACAGGCTCTACAGACTATAAAACACCGAAAACCCCTACTTTGAAGGGGTTTCCGCCTCTCAACCCATTTTTGGTGCAACATTGAAGATACACATCGTTTCTTAAAATATCTTCTGGGTGTTCATATTTCTTTACTACACTGTTCAAGATAATGGTTTTGCGGTAGGTATCGTCGGAGAAATCGATATTTCAATGGGTTTTCGTTATTGGCAACCCCAAAAGTTTTTTCTTGAACAGTATAGGATATGGATTATTTCCTTAATATCTTGGTTTCTATCTGATGATTATAGTAGCTCGGTCCCGGTAATGTTTACTTCATAGCACGCCCGGTCTCTTACATTGAGGACCAAGCCCTGATCTGCGAAGAATTCAAGCATGATTTAATCGCTTAAACCTGGAATATGTTCATCGGAAATCTTCAAGGCTGTTCTCCGAGGTATCACATGGACAACATAAGAGGGTCAAAGAAAGGCATCCCTTTTTATCTATGCCCCAAGAGACTTGAGAAGATACTGGCTTTTTGTTTTTGAAGGCGAATATCAGATTTGTCTTGCGGTGTCAAGCGGCCGTAGGCTCTATAAGCAAGGACATCGCAAGGAAAGCAAAGGTCTATGGGCTATAGGAGCACACGCCCCTTTTGTCTTCCGGACTGTTTGAGAATTTACAGGAATCCTGATGGCGTTTCCCCTCCTTTAGCCTCCGACAAACGCTCCTAATCGTTTTTTCCCTTTCCCTCAATGATTTCCCCCCACAATATAGTGGATCTCATTTTGTCTTGACACAAATGACCTATCTATTTATAGTCCCTCCCTAAAAAGATTGACTCTTGTCACCTCACCATACCGGCGTCAAGATATTCTCAGAAAGGCCTTATCAACCTTTTCCGTTCAGCCTGACTCTCAATTCAGGACATATTGCGTTGTGTGCATCAGCCTTACTTCTACGTTATTTGGGGTGATTGATTCGTAGAATACTGGTATGGCGGTGGCTGTTTTCTTTTGGGTGAATGGGGCATTGCAGGCACAGCTACGGCCTGCATGCATGAAATGCGGTGTCCTTCTGAAAGAGATTCATTTGACACTGGGACAAGCCGGTCTGCCGTCTCTGGAACTGATTAGCAGGATTAAGATGGAACTCTATTCTTTTGCTGTGTGTCTTTTGATTGGGTTGGGTATCTTTGATCTAATTGTAGGAGTCAGCAATGATGCGGTCAATTTCCTGAATTCATCTGTTGGTTCGAAAGTTGCGCCTAGACATATCATTATGATTATTGCCAGCATGGGTATGCTGGCAGGCGTAACGTTTTCGAGTGGCATGATGGAGGTCGCCCGCAAGGGCATTTTCCATCCCCAGTATTTCTACATGCCGGAATTGATAACCATATTCCTTGCTGTCATGCTTACAGATATCATACTCCTTGATTCTTTCAACACGTTTGGTCTTCCAACCTCGACAACAGTGTCCATTGTATTTGAATTACTGGGTGCCGCGGTGGCGGTTTCCCTCCTCAAAATCTA
>JAXHTA010000395.1:0-3859 GCA_034190285.1 Thermodesulfobacteriota bacterium
CAACCCGTCTAAGACAGATCATCACAAATCTGATGGGCAACGCCGTGAAATTTATCGAAGAAGGCGAAATTACGGTAACAGTCGAAAACTCTAGACCAAAGGCTCAACACGACGGAGAGAACATACAAGATGACGATGCTGTGGAAATGTTGTTTTCGGTGAAGGATACCGGGATAGGAATTCCCGAGGATAAGCTTGAAAGGATTTTTGATTCTTTCAATCAGGTGGACGGGAGTACTACCAGAAAATACGGAGGAACAGGTCTGGGGCTAACCATTTCCCGCAGACTGTGCCGATTGATGGGTGGAGATATGTGGGTGGAAAGCCCGGCGATTCGCCGGTTGTCGATTGCCGATCTTCGACTGGAGGATAGTCCGGAGATCGGAAAACTAAATGGGCACAAATCGTCAAACGTTGTCGGTCGCTCCGTGGGTGGCCCCGGGAGTACGTTTTATTTCACCGCCCGATTCAAGAAAGACCCGGAATCTCATGAGGTGATTAACCCTGTTGATGTTAGCCGGCTGAAAGGCAGGCGAGTTTTGATAGTCGATGATAGCGAAAACTCATTGAAAATCGTTTCAGACATTGTCAAGAAGGCCGGCATGATCCCCGTTCCGGCAAGAACCGGTGAAGAGGCCCTGCAATATCTACAGCTGCAGATTGATAATGGTCGATTTGAACATCCCAAGAGGCAGAGCGAGGATGCTTCTGGGGTTGAATCATCAATTGAGATTGCCATCATAGATATCGTTATGCCCGGGATGTCGGGTTTTGATCTGGCCGTGAAGATATCCGACCTGACCGGCAAGAGGACAAAAATGATCGCCCTTTCATCCGACGTGGCCATGGGTGCTGCGGCCAAGACGAAGATGTCGGGCTTTTCCGGCTTTGTGTCCAAACCGGTTAGGCGCCGTGGTCTCATTGACCTGATTAGAACGGTCTTAGGCCTTAGAGAAGTCCCACCGGCAAATGTCATGAACCGACACAGGATAAAGGAGATCTTGTCCCATGACGTGAGGGTGCTTTATGCCGAGGACAATCCGGTCAACCAGCAGTTGGGACAAAAGATGCTCGAGCGTATGGGATACGACAGGGTCGAAATTGCGGCGGACGGCCTGGAGGCCGTGAAGGCCGTTAAAGAGAACGGCCCGTATGACATTATACTTATGGATATCCAGATGCCTAATATGGATGGCTTGGAGGCCACGAAGAAGATCAGGGAGATGGAGACTGACCGGACATCTATAATCGCATTGACGGCCAATGCCATGAAGGGAGACCGCGAGGCATGCCTCTATGCCGGCATGGATGACTACCTGGCCAAGCCCTTCAAGCGGGAGGAACTGCAAAGGCTGATTAGACAATGGATGCACAGGAAAAGGGAGGATAACCAGGCCTTGGCCGGCAAGCGGATACTCATTGTAGAAGATGAAGAAAAGATGCGCAAATCAATTATCCGGCTTTTTAAAAAACGGCTTTCCACTGCAAGATTAGTGTGGGCCGAGGACGGCATCGACGCTGGTGCCAAGCTGGGAAGTTTTATGCCTGATGTGATAGTAACCGACATCATGATGCCTAGAATGGACGGTGCGGAATTCATCCGCTATGTCCGAAATACCCCGCGTTATGCCAATACCGGGGTTATCGTGATTACCGGGCTCCATAGGGAAGATCCGCGGGTCAGGGCGGTCAGACAGGCCCGAGTGGATAAAGTACTGTACAAACCTTGGGAGAATGAAGACCTGATCCTGGCAATAAAAGAGGTGGTATTATGAAGGTTTTAGTAGCGGAAGACGACCTGGTTTCGCGGAAGCTGTTAGTAAAGATTGTTGAAGCGGGGGGCCATAATGCAATACCCGCCGGCGACGGCGAGGAGGCATGGGAGCTTTTCAAGGCAAATGACGTTAGAATGGTCATCACCGATTGGGAAATGCCGCGGATTGACGGACTGGCATTGTGCCGGAAGATCCGGGAAGCAGATTTGTCCCACTACGTGTATTTTATCCTGCTGACAGGCAGGGATCGGAAGGAAGATGCCGTGGAAGGCCTGGGTGCGGGGGCTGATGATTATATAAGGAAACCCTTTGACCATGAGGAGTTGAAGGCCAGGATACGTTCCGGCCGACGTATTGTCCGGTTGGAAGAAGAGCATAAGAAGGCCCTTTCGCATCTGATCCATTCAGAAAAACTGATCTCCATCGGACACCTTGCCGCAGGGGTGGCCCATGAGATCAACAACCCGACCGGGTTCGTAAGCAGTAATCTTAAGACATTGTTGGATTATCAGAATGATATTTCCGAACTCATGAGACATTACGGGAAGCTGGTCACGGATCTGAAGAATCTCATTTCCAAGGAGGATTTGCCTTCTTCCATAACAGAGCAAGTGCAGAAGATCACTGATCTTGAAACAGAGGTGGAGTTGGATTTCGTCCTGAACGATATCCCTGATCTTATTGGAGACTGCCAAGAGGGGACTGATCGGATCAAGAAGATCGTTATAGCCTTGAAGGATTTCGCACATCCGGGTGAAACCAAGCCTCAGTCAGTTGATATCAACAAAGGCATAGAAACAACACTGAATGTTGTCTGGAATGAGCTGAAATATAAGGCCACGGTAACAAAGGAATACGGGGAGATGCCTCCTGTGAGATGCCATCCTCAGCAGTTGAATCAGGTCTTTATGAATATTCTTGTCAATGCCGCCCAGGCCATCGAAAAGCACGGAGAGATCAGCATTTCGACACAAGCCAGGGATGGCTGGGCAGAGATCAGGATAAGCGACACGGGACCGGGAATTTCAGAAGAAAACCTTCAAAGAATATTTGACCCATTTTTTACCACCAAGGAGGTGGGCAAAGGAACGGGTTTAGGTTTGAATGTTGCATATAATATCATCAAGAAGCACAAAGGGGTCATTGACGTGGAGAGTTCACCGGGTAAGGGGACGACGTTCGTGATGCGGATACCCATAAAATGAATCATCCGGCCGCAAGCAGCAGAGAATTAGAACCAGAAGGGATCAAATGAGGAATAGGAACCTGCTCATTGTAGATGATGAGCCGAATATAATCAGCAGCATGAAACGGATGCTCAGGTATGAGGGTTATACGGTCTATTCGGCCCAATCCGGCCCGGCCGGTCTTGATCTGCTTAAGGAACACGATATCGGTGTGGTTGTGTCGGACTTCAGAATGCCGAACATGGACGGGGTCAAATTTTTGGAGTCGGTCAAAAAGAATGAGCCGGATGTTGTCCGCATTCTGCTCACGGCCTACGGGAGTCTGGAAAACGCCGTGGCCGCCATCAATCGCTCGCAAATATTCGGCTATCTGACAAAGCCATGGTCTCCTGAGGCCCTGAAAGGGACTGTTGCCAGTGCGTTTGAGCATTACAACATGGCCCTGGAAAACAAGCGACTTCTGAAATTGACCCGTAAACAGAACAAGCAGCTGAAGCTCATGAATGAAAATCTTGAGGACCTGGTCCGCAAACGGACCCTGCAATTAGAGGAGGCCGTAAGGGAAGGGATCATAGTGCTTGCAATGGCAGCTGAAGCAAAGGATGACGATACAGGACAGCATGTCCATAGAATTCGAGACCTGACCCGGGACATCTGCACAGGTCTGGGCCTGTCTCCAGAGGAATCCGAGGATGTCAGTTTTTTCAGCATAATGCACGATGTGGGCAAAATACACATCCCTGATAATATCTTGAAAAAACCGGGACAGCTCACCATTGAAGAATGGGTTGTGATGCAAACGCACTGTGTTGAGGGCGAAAGGATCCTTGGCACAAAGGCTTTCTATCAGACCGCACGTGAAATAGCCCGCAGCCATCACGAACGTTGGGATGGAAG
>JAXHTA010000396.1:0-3853 GCA_034190285.1 Thermodesulfobacteriota bacterium
GCTACATGAACCGAGAGATCTGTATCTTGATTAAGCCATTTTGTAAATCCCCGGGTAAAACCTTCCGCAATATGCTGGACGATCAATACCGGCAACGGAAAATCCATGGGAAGTCCGGACAGAATGATTTGAAGCGCAACAGGACCGCCGGTGGATGCGCCCATGGCAACGACCTGGATTTTTTGATGTCTGGTAGTTTCCGGAGGCGAAACCGCGCGAATTCCTGTTTTTCTTTGAACGGCGGGCCATCTTCTCACCACCTTCACTTCAGACATCAATTTTACCGTTCGCACCAGCTCTTTTAATGTGGTTTCATGTTCCGGGTGACCGATGCCACAAGGCCTTTGCACGATAGCTACTGCGCCTGCCTCCAGCGCACGATACGTTGTTGCCACTTCCGTAGTGTCGTAGCTGCCGGTTACTATGACTACGGGTACAGGAACTGATTCCATAATTTTGCGGATGGTCTCCAGCCCATTCATATCCGGCATATTGATGTCCATAGTAATGATATGTGGCTTTTTTAGCTTTACGGCTTTGACGACGGCCTCGATGCCGTTGTTCGCAGTACTTGTCACCTCTATTTCCGGATCCAAAGCCAGACAATATACCAAAAAAGTTTTCACGACCGATGAATCTTCAACAACCAGTACTTTGATCATTTATTACCTCATTGACGATTGAATATAGAAGGAATTCAACTCATAATTTTCAATTCTAAATCGTCAATTTTCAATTCTAAATCAGTCTCTGAATAACTTCCAACAAATTACTTTGGTCAAAGCTGCTTTTTACGATATAGGCATCTGCGCCTACATCGATGCCCCGCTCTCGATCCTCTCTAGACTCAAGTGCGGTCACCAGGACAACAGGGAGTTCCGCCAGCTTCCTGTCGCTGCGAATCTTTGCCGTTAGGCCGAAGCCGTTCATTCTTGGCATATCAACATCCGAGACCACCAGATCGAATTTTTCGGTACTCAGGGTGGTATATGCATCAACCCCGTCAACTGTGGTCTTTACCTGGTATCCTGCGGATTCCAGAATATTTTTTAAAAGCATCCTTGAAGTGATGGAATCTTCCACAACCAGAACATTTTTTCCTTTCTCGGCAGGTTCTCCTTTTGTAGCGACCTTTCCGGGAGTATCAGCCCTTTCTTTCATGGCCGATTTCATTAAATCGGACACGTTCAAAACAGGGATAACACGGCCCGATCCTAAAACCGTGGCGCCGCTGACATTCCTGACACGGGAGAGCTGTCTGCCAGGACTTTTCAAGAGCGCTTCCTGTTCACCCAGCACCCGGTCCACTCTGAATGCGATACGTTTTTCGGCAGATCCGAGAATAAGCGCGTATATTAATTCAGGATCTTTGCCGTGATTCCTGCTCACCGGCAATTCCAAAACAGCTTCAAGCCGAACAAGGGGAAGGGCATGTCCGTTGAGTTGAATGGTTTCCCTGTTTTCAACGGTTTTAACCTCGTTATGTTTAATTCTTACTGCCTTCTGTACACTGGATGTGGGTATCATAAAGAACTGGCCGGAGGTACGGACAAGAATTCCCCTGAAGCCGGAAAGGGTCAGCGGTAAAACGATCCGAAACAATGTGCCTTTATTAAAACTGGTTTCCAGTGATATCCGACCGCCTGACTTTTCGACATGATCCTGCACAATGGCAAGACCGAGTCCCCTGCCCGAAATATCGGTAATAATGGGGCTGGTGGAAACGTCCGATCTGAAAATGAGGGATAATATCTCTTGCTCGTTGAGTTTATCCGCTTCATCTTTTGATATTGCCCCGCGCTCAACAGACGCTTTTTTTACCAGGGTGGGATCAATCCCTCTTCCATCATCTGAAATGAGAATCTCCACCATATTGCCATGCACCTGTGAGGTGACGATGGTTATTTTCCCCAGGGAAGGTTTGTTGTTTTTAGTTCTCTCTTCCGGTTTTTCAATGCCGTGATGGATACAGTTTCTCACCAGATGAATGAGAGGGTCTTTCATCACCTCCAGAATCCGTCGGTCAATTTCCGTGTCACCTCCCATGATCGTTAGTTCCACCTCTTTTTCCTGCTCATGTGAAAGTTTACGGACAAATCGCGGAAATACCTCCAGCATGAAAGAAAAGGGGATCATTAACACCTCCTTCATATCCTGAAGGAGATTATCGATCATCCCGCCCATGGAGCGGCGTTCACGCTCCATGGACGCTGTCAGGTCTTCAAGTTTTCCTACAAATGAGTGCATGAGTTCCTGATTCCGGTCAAAAAAAGTCTTTATTCTATCTGATTGTAGATAAGTTTGAAGAGCATCGTTCAGTTGTTCCTTTCTATCTATGATCTGCAGGATTTCTCGCATTTCAGTGTGGATTTTTTCCCATTCCTTTCTCCATAGGCCAAGCAGGGCTTTAGCATCCTGAATGTCAACAACATGCTGAGCCGCCGTCAGTTTCAAGGAAAGCATTTCCTCGGCTTGAAAGAGAAGGGAATCCAATTTTGTCTTAGAAATCCTTACTGTTTCCGGCAAAGCGAGCTTTTCTTCGGCAGATCCGGGCGATGAAGGGCTCCTGCCATGGAGCTCCGATTCAGGCATATCGATGTCGTTATCTTTGGGGGCCCCTTTTTCAGAAGTGACCGGAAGAGCGTCCGATTGTGATGCTGGAGCTTTGGATTCCGGCACTGCGGCATGTTCATCGGCTGTCAGGCGGGTGAGTTGCCGGCAGATTCCTGAAACAGCCTCTTTTTTGGGAACGGTTCCATCTCTGTCAGGAGGAGAGATAAGGTCGGCAATAGCATCGATAGTTCTGTCAAGCGTGTTGAACAGTTCCGGCGACAGATTTGTCTCTTTGCGTTTTAAGGCGGAGAAAACCGTTTCAACAGCCTGGCAAATTGCTTCGATACCCGTCAGGTTTACTGCTCGCGCTGCTCCTTTCAGGCTGTGAGCCTCACGAAAGAGGGTCTCTATGATTGCGGCCTGTTTTTGGATATCCGGTTTTTTCCGTAGTTCAAACAGACCGGAGGAGATTGCCCTGAGGTGCTCATCCGCCTCAATCCTGAAGGTTGCCCGCAATTTTTTCAGGAAATTATTCTCTTTTGTTCCCATATTTAAAATACCAGGTTTAAAAGTTTTATACCTTATAATACCCTGCCAACCGCTTCAGGCTTTCGCCTAATTTCTTCAAATCCCCCGTCGCCTTCTCGGCCTGCTTTGAGCTTTTGACGTTCTGGCTGCTCGCCTGCTTTATATTTTTCATGGCCAGGGCCACCTGGTCCATTCCTGTCAACTGTTGTTTGCTGGAAACGGCAATCTGATTGGCTGCATTGGCCGCTTCAACAATAGTATTCGCCATCGCCGCAATAGCCTCGCCTGTCCGGGTGGATTGTTTCATGCCGGATTCCACGGCCTTGCTCCCCTGCTCTGTTACCAGCACCGCCTGGCTGATCGCTTTCTGGACATCGTTCAATATGTCCCTTACCGCGGTTGTTGATTGTTTCGATTGTTCAGCAAGCTTCCTGATTTCCTGGGCAACCACGCCAAAACCCCTGCCGTGTTCACCGGCCCTGGCAGCCTCAATGGAAGCATTGACAGCCAGGAGGTTTGACTGGTCTGCAATGTCATCAACAGTTGCAATGATCTCCCCCACGGCCTGGCTCTGTTCACTGAGTCTTACAATGCTTTCGGCGATAGAGTCCATCTGGCTTTTAATACGATGCATTTCCTCGATAGTATCCTCTGTGGATTTGCGGCCATCCAACGACACCTGCTCCGCTTTTCTAGCAGTTGATACAACATTATCCGCTTTTTGGATTGAAAGGTCGGCTGTCTGTTTGACCTCTCCCACGGTCGTTGTTGT
>JAXHTA010000397.1:0-3852 GCA_034190285.1 Thermodesulfobacteriota bacterium
TTGATAATTCCCTGTAGCTCGCTGCAGGGTCACCACGAAATTCCCTCTCCACCTTTCAGGGGGAGAGGGATAGGGTGAGGTGGTTCAAATAAAGTATTTTCCATTTTGACACCCCGTAGCTTGCTGCGGGGTAGTTCATTCTTCTTCGACCTTAATGAAATACGCGGTTTATAAGCAGTGTAAGCCACTGGAAATCGAGTTGTTGCAGGTCAGTGAGATTTTATGTTAAAATCGTAAAAGATCGTTAAAAAGTCATAAAAGAAAGGAGAAAGAGCATGTTTGATTTAATTAAGAAGGTTATGTTGACTGGAGTCGGCCTAGCCTCCATGACCAGGGACAAGATCGAGGATGTGGCCAGGGAACTAAAAGAGAAGGGAAAACTCTCCGAAGAGGAGGGCAGAGAATTGGCTAATGAATTGCTGAAAAAATCGGAGCAGGCAAAGGGAGAACTCGAGGTAAAGATAGAGAAAACGGTTCATAAGGTCCTGGACAAAATGAACTTGGCAACAAAAGAGGATATTGCCGCGCTTAAGGAACAGATAAAGAGCTTGAAGACCTAAATCAGCCTCCCACCCATGTCTCAGGTATAGTCGGTTTCTTGCGGGAAATCCACCTGACCACGTGATCGGCCCTGATCTTGGACACCTGAGATATCTTGACTTCCCGAGGGCCGAAGAGGCCGTTATCCGGGGCGGGAACGAGACTAAATCATGTATTAACCTGTTTTTAAAGGACCTTTCGGACAAAGGGTTGCCATAATGCTTATCCGCAGAATCGGTATGATTGGCCGGACATATCGCCATATTCAGCGTTACCGTCGTATACTTTCTGTTCTCTTCAGGTACGGTTTTGGAGATCTAATAGACACACTTAAGATTGAACAATACATTGAGATCGGGCTCCAGATGATCTCAAGGAAACGCCGTGAAAAGATAGAAAAGCTGTCCAGGGCTGAAAGGGTAAGAATGGCCCTGGAGGAACTCGGCCCCACTTTCATCAAGATGGGCCAGATTCTCTCCACCAGGCCCGACCTATTACCCGTTGAATTTATTCGGGAATTGCCAAAACTTCAGGACGACGTACCTGCGTTCCCTTTTGAAGACGTAAAAAGGATCATTGAAAAGGAATTGCAGGTGGCTTTGGATGACGTGTTCCCCCGGTTTGAAAGGAAACCTCTGGCCGCCGCATCTATCGGTCAAGTACATAGGGCACGGATGGCCGACGGCGAGGATGTTGTGGTGAAGGTTCAACGGCCCGGCATATATCGAACAATCGAGATTGACCTGGAAATCATGCTGCACTTGGCCACACTGATGGAAAGGCATCTGGAAGGCTGGGACATCCAGAGGCCCACGATGATTGTGGATGAATTTGCCCGCACACTGGAAAAAGAACTCGATTACAGCTTTGAGGCCGTGAACATGGAACGATTCGCCGTGCAGTTCGCCAATGAACAAGCGGTTTATATTCCGAGAGTCTACAGGGATATTTCGACTTCCCGTGTACTTACGATGGAACATGTCAGAGGCATAAAGGCATCGGAAATAGAGAAGCTTGAAGAGCAGGGCCTCGATCGAAGCAAGATTGCACAACGGGGTCTTGATCTGTTTATGAAGCAGGTATTTGTTCATGGTTTTTTTCATGCAGACCCGCACCCCGGCAATATTTTTGTGCTTCCCGGCAACGTCATATGTTTTCTGGACCTGGGAATGGTCGGTCGGATAGACAGAAAGCAGAGGGGGGGCCTTGTTGACCTGGTTATGAATATTGCACGCCGCGATGGGGCCAAGGTAACCGATGTCCTGCTAATGCTCGCAATATCCGATGAGGAACCGGACCGTCGATCCCTTGAAAAGGATGTAACCGAATTCATTGACCAGCACTTTTATGGCCCTTTGAAAGAGTTGCAGATTGGAAGGCTTCTCCACCAATTCCTGGATTTGACCGCGAGGCATCGCTTGAGAATACAGCCTGACCTTTTTATGACGATCAAGGCCCTCAGCATTGTGGAAGGAGTTGGCCGAGCCCTTGATCCTGAACTCAATATAATAAGACAGGCAGCTCCATTCGTCCGTCGCGTTCAACTGGAACGGCTCAATCCCGGGCGGATCGCGGGTAATATCATTGACTCCGGTTCTGAACTCATGCACCTTTTACAGGATATCCCGGGGGAGATCAGGAAGATATTAAGACAGGCCCGTGAAGGCAGAGTGAAAATTGAGTTCGAACACCGGGGATTAGACCCTGTACTTTCAACACTGGACAGAATCAGCAACCGCATCGCCTTCGCCATTGTACTGGCCTCTCTGGTAATCGGGTCAAGCCTTGTCGTCCTTTCAGGCATTCCTCCCCGCTGGCATGAGATACCAGTTATCGGTTTGGCAGGCTTTCTTATAGCTGCTATTATGGGCTTCTGGCTCCTCATATCCATATTGAAAGGCGGGAGGATGTAATTGTAGATGGAAAAATGTCGAACAACCGAAAAGTTATTGAATCTTTGAACGGAGACTAATGATGACGGATATTCTTAACATTCCCGGGTGGAAGGATTATGTCTATTCCCCCCCCAACAGCGGCATATTATTCCCATATGATGAAGGAAAACACGATTTGCCGTTTGAATGGTGGTTTTTCACCTTCAATGGAGAAAGGGAAGATGGGAATGGCTATGCCCTCGAACTCAATTACCAGATCAATCCATCCGAGGTTGGCGGTGGAGAAAGAGAACTGTGTTTTGTTGACAAGAGCAACACCAAATTCTACCCGCTAATCAAGGCCGGAGTATTCGGGGCAGATTATGGTAGGCTCAACCTGTCCTTCGAGACAGGGGGGGGGCGTGACTATTGGAGGCAAATCCCAAACAGACCCTTCGAATACGAAATATTCGCGAATGCTGTTCTTGAAGATGGCGCAAAAAGGATCCCGTTTGACGTTGATTTGGAGCTGGTAGCTTTAAAGCCTCCAATGGTGGTCGATGAAACCAAGACTGAGGGGGCTGAATCATATTATTATATCTTACCGAGGCTACAGGTTTCAGGTGTCGTGAATAAAGAGTCCCGAACGTTTAAAATAAATGGCATCGGGTGGTTTGACCATCAATATTTTGATCCCAGGCCAGACTTGCGGATCTTGGGATGGGAATGGTTCAGCATGAATCTGGATTCAGGGATGGACATAATTGCATACTCAATTTTTGACTTGAACTCAGATGTCATCAGAAAGATCCTTTTCATAAACCATCCGGAAGGCACTTATGAATCTACGGAGGCATTCAAGGTCTCCTATTTGGATTACTGGTCTCCAGAAGCGGGTGATCCCTACCAGTTTTCAAGCGGATGGCAAATATCAGTCGACCACAATGACATAGATTTAACCATTAAACCAATAATCGATGATCAGCTTCTCCGGACTCATTTCTGGGAGGGAACCTGTGTAATCACTGGACATGTAGGCGAAACCGGTGTTGACGGCAATGGGTATGTCGAACTTTCTTACAAACATCCAGTTGGTAAGCATCAATCATCCAAACACGGAGCCTGAAATTGCTGTCTTGCATAAGGACTCGTAAGTTTTCAAAAATTCCGGAAAAACAAAGGGCCATTTGGGTCTCTTTTTTGATGGCCGCTAAGTTTTGCCTCATTTCATAAAACGGCGATGTTGCCGTAAAATTTATCCGAGGACAGCCCATAGGAGGCCCACTCAATAAACCGCCGCCCTTTCCGCCTGTACTGAGGTAGTATTTAACTTGATAATTCCCTGTAGCTCGCTGCAGGGTCACCACTAAATTCCCTCTCCACCTTTCAGGGGGAGAGGGATAGGGTGAGGGGGTTCAAATAAAGTATTTTCCATTTT
>JAXHTA010000398.1:0-3848 GCA_034190285.1 Thermodesulfobacteriota bacterium
TGAGTTATATGGCCCCACAGGCTGCGGTTGCAGTTGGCCTGGCGCTCAGAAGTATTGGTGACAAATGATAAGAATAAATCTCTTGCCCTTTAGGGCTGCCAGAAAAAAAGAGAATGTAAGGAGACAAATCAGCATATACCTCCTTTCAGTGGCCCTCCTTCTTGCTCTTTGTGGATATACCTGGTGGGACAAAAAGACGGAGTTAGCAAGATTAAAGGCAGAGAAAATCCAGCTGAAAAACGAGCTGGACTCTTACTCGGAGGCCACCAAAAAGATAGAGGCGTTAAAAAAGAAGATCAAACAGGTCCGGGCAAAACTGGACGTTATCCAGGGTCTAGAGAAGAATAAGACTGGTCCGGTCCTTCTGCTGGACGAACTAGCTACGGCGGTTCCCGCCGGTAAATTATGGCTAAACAGTGTCAAAGAAGGTAAGGGAATTTTGAGCCTGAGTGGTACGGCAATGGACAATGATACTGTAGCCCTTTTCATGACCAACCTAGAGATGGCCGAGCACATAAATTCGGTCGACCTCAAGAGCACAAGACTCAGCAGCTCAGAAGATCAAGATGTCACAGAATTTGGCTTGTCATGTAAGGTATACTCTTATGAAGAGAAGCCCAAAAAAGCAACAAAGAAGCGTAGGGGTAAGAAGAGGCGTTAGTTGCTCTTGAGCGAGGGGACAAGGAATGGTCGAGGTTGCCCTTTTAGTTGAAAAGATTGAAAAAATAAAGATGATATACAGGGTCTTGATCCTGGCGGGGACCCTTGCCGTACTCGGGGGCATCTTTATATCGCTGGTTTATATTCCAAAAATGGAGCAGATCGAAAAAGTCAGCAAAGAAATCAACGGCCTCAGACTGAAAATTAACCAGGCCAAGATAAAGACACGGGACCTTGCGAAGTTTGAAGCAGAAGAGGCTGAAGTGGATGCCCAATTCCAGATGGCCCTGGAACTCCTGCCCAAGGAGAGGGAGATACCCAGCCTCCTGAGAAATATCACCCAGCTTGGGATCGATTCAAATCTGGAGTTCCATCTTTTCAGCCCAAAGAAGGAAATTCCTCGTGACTTTTATATCGAAATTCCGGTGTCAATTCAAGTTACAGGTCGTTATCACGATGTCGCCATTTTCTTTGATAAAGTTGGGCGAATGAAACGGATTGTCAATATCCTGGGTGTTTCGATGCGTCCCGCAGGTGGAGATTCTGCGGAGCTGAATACCCAATGCACTGCAGTAACTTACAGGTTTAAGGAAAAGACCGGTGAACGTAAAGGGAAAAGAAAGAAGAAGTAATCAAATCCTGATCTCCAAATTGGTCCTGGCCTTATTGATAATTGTCTTTTCGGTACAGAGGGCATATCCGGGCGCGACTGTTGTTTACAAAGAGGCACGCCCAAAGAAGCATCTTGCCGAGACTGAAAAGGATCAGGCCAAGACTGACAGTGATAAGAAAGGGGTGTATGTTTATGATCCAGTAGGCAAAACAGACCCTTTTGTCCCTTTTGTTACGACGGGCGGCAAGAAGCATAGAAAAGACTTGGCCAGGCCTAAAAAGGTGCCAAAGTTGGAAGCCCTGTTGATGAAACTTAAGGAGGCCAAGACCGAACTCCAGAGAATTGACATGTCAGAGCTTACCCTCACGGCCATCGTTAAAAGGGAGGGAGAGCCTTTGGCAATGGTGAGCGACCCGAAAGGCAGGGGCTATTTGCTGGAAAAGGGTACATTTATCGGAACCAATGGCGGTGTGGTACATGAAATAGTCTCCGAAGAAAAAGAGACTGCTTTTGGAATGGAATCTATCAGAAAAGTCATAGTAAAAGAGCCCTATGTCAATCGACAGGGAAACCTGGATTACAACTTCATTGAGAGGGAAATGAAGAAAACAGTGCATTAAGAGGTTGTCAGAGAAGACGGATCAGAATCTGAGCCTGACGTAGCGCTTGCGGAAAACGGCCATTCACCACAGCCTCGCTGGACGTCTGAGCAACTGTAATAAGGCTATGTGGGAAAACATAAGTCATAACGGAGGGAAACAAATGAAACTTGAACTTAGAGTCTTCTTTTTGGGGGTCTTAATCCTGCTTTGTGGCATCTCCTGTGGGCAGGCTGTCAAGGAGACGGTCAGACCTGTAGTCCCTAAGCCTGCCGATGGCCGGCTTAAGAGGGTGGTCATCCTGCCATTTGCTGATTATACCCTGGCTCATTCGTCCTACGGGCATTGGCGCAGGAACATCCTGGTTCACGAAGCATTGCAGGACGAGTTTTATCGAGCGGGTTTTATCTCAGCAGCACGGGAGGATGTGGCGGAACATCTTCTGGATCGAGGAATAATCCGGCCCTCCAAAGGCAGCTCAAACCCTGTCAGTTCAATGTCCGTGCAAGCAGAACTTAAAGAAGACTGGTCAGATACAATGAAAAAAGAACTGCAAAAGGTTCTCAACCAGAGTATGGCCACCAGTACCACAGATATTGAGTCACCGGCTAGCGGGAAGCCTATTTCACTGGATGCAGAGCAGATATTAGATATCGGAAATGTTTTTGCAGCGGATTATATCGTGAGGGGTAGAATCGTGGAGTTTCGCTTGGGCAATGAAGACACGTTTAATCCTGTCAAGACCTCTGTGCTTCCGTTCATTTTCAAATCGGGCAAGAGGGCGATCTTTGGAATAACCGAGTCAGACACATACGATGCCATTGATGAGGGAGCTATCGGCGGGACATTGCAGGAGTTTGAGACTGACACTGATTCGGCTTCCGGAGGGCCTCTCACGTTAGATATTGACTCCGAGGATATGGAGCGCATAGGCGATCTGGCCTGGGGGGCAGGCGGGTTTGCGACAGGTCTTTTGGAAAAACAGGGTCAGGTCCCGGAGGCTACAGTCCAGTTAAGGATGCTGATCCAGGATGCCAGAACAGGAAAGGTCGTATGGCTGAACAGGGCTGAAGTGAGCGTTGCGCCTCAAACGAGCTATGCTGAACATGATCAATACGGCCTTTTTTCAAAGGCCGTAAGACAGGCCGCAAAAAGCCTTGTGGACAGTTTTGAGAAAACACTTGCCTCTGGCGGCGTGGCCCGGATCGAGAGAGAGCCCCTAATGACGCCCCCACAAGTTACCAGCCCTACCGGGTTGGGGGCGGGCGACGCCGATAAGGCGGCAGACCAGGCCAGGAGAGCCGCCGGGGAAGCCAAGGACTCCGCACAACAGGCCCGGGAAGCGGCATGGCAGGCCAATAAGGCCTCAAGCGAGGCAAGGAAGGCTGTCGCCGAGGCCAAAAAGGCCTCTGAGAAGACCGAAAAGGTGTTTGACAAGATCATCGCGAAATAGGGCTGCTCTTAACGCGAATGAGGAAGAGTGTATTGTTTGCAGGGAGTCGATAAAAAGGAGAAACCAATGGTGAGAATAATTATAGTGGCTTTGCTCCTGTGGGTGAGTCCGCCCTCTTCTTTACTTGCAGGGGAGATAACAGACATCAGGGTGGAGAGAGCGGCTCAAGACGAGATAGAGATAATAATTGAAGGAGACTACCAGTCGTATCAGGCCTTCAGCTTGCTTTCTCCTGCCAGATTTGTTGTCGATCTTGAAGGGGTTCAACTCAAGGATGGAGTGTCCCCGTCACTCAAAGTTGAGGGGCCGGTTGTCTCCGGTATAAGGGCGAGCCAGCATGACAACTCTTTGCGCGTGGTTATGGATTCAGCAGATAGTTCCGAACTCTTTCATTCCACCATTCAGGATAGCGAGGGGGCATTACTGCTTAAGTGCTGGATGCCTAAAGAGGAGAAGGCCGTCCCTTCATTTGGTTACAGCCCCCCCCCGCCCGACCGATCCCCAGCCCCCCGTCTGCCGGCAA
>JAXHTA010000399.1:0-3843 GCA_034190285.1 Thermodesulfobacteriota bacterium
GCGGGCGGGCGTAAGTCGGCGTGGGCACGCCAGAAACGACGAGACCCCGAGGGGATGAACCCACGGGGTCTTGCGTTAAACAAGAACCGCTGAAATCAGCGGATTGAATTTTGGCTCCCCGGGACGGACTCGAACCGCCGACTAAGTGGTTAACAGCCACCCGCTCTACCAACTGAGCTACCGAGGAATGTTTGTTGAAAATGGATTTTAGGACAACCGGATAGGAATGTCCAACAAAATTATATCTGGACTTCATGTGTGTTTTTCACGGCGCCCGTTGGGCAATAACTTGACAGCAAGAGATAATGCATCTATTTAATAAACCCAGGCCCTGAGAAGCTAGAGAGGAATATTCCCTGTGAAACAGATTATACTGGGTACTGCCGGACACATTGATCACGGCAAGACCTCACTGATAAAGGCCCTCACTGGAATCGACACCGATCGGCTCAAGGAGGAGAAGGAGCGTGGAATTACCATTGAGCTTGGATTTGCGTACCTGGAATTACCCGGGGGGCAGCTCCTTGGAATTGTCGATGTGCCCGGCCATGAGAGATTTGTCAGGAATATGGTGGCCGGAGCCACCGGCATCGACGTAGTGGCCTTGGTGATTGCTGCTGATGAGGGAGTCATGCCGCAGACCAGAGAGCACCTGGAAATCTGCGAACTCTTGAAAATTAGGCACGGGCTGGTAATCCTGACAAAGACCGATATGGTCGATTCCGACTGGCTTGATATGGTGAGGGAAGACGTTGCCGACTATCTGTCAGGCACATTTCTGGCCGATGCTCCAATCGTTGAAACCTCTACGGTGAACGGAGACGGTCTGAAGGAGCTGGTTCAGGTCCTTGACAGTCTGGCCAGGGAAATCCCGGAAAAGGAGTTAGGGCATATATTTAGGGTTCCCGTTGACCGGGTATTTACCATTAAGGGCTTCGGAACTGTGATTACCGGGACAACTGTTTCAGGACAGACCCATACCGGTGAAGAAGTCACCGTTTATCCCCAGGGTATCAACTCTCGGATTAGAGGCATCCAGGTCCATAACAAAGAGGTCAACGAGGTACGGGCCGGCCTGAGAACCGCCATCAACTTACAGGGTGTTGAAACGGCTGTGGTCCGAAGGGGAAATAATGTTGCCACCAAGGGCTCCCTTCGGACGACTTTCATGGTAGACGTGGTGCTTGATCTCCTGCCCGGTGCTCCCCGCAAACTCAAAAACAGGGCAAAGGTGCGCTTTCATTCCGGCACATCTGAAATCATCTCTACGGTAGTGCTTCTGGACAGGGATGAGCTGGAACCGGGAAAGACTTGTTTTGCGCAGATCAGGCTCGATGAACCCACGACGGTCCTCAGACATGACCGTTACGTTTTAAGGAGTTATTCCCCTATGCGCACTATAGGGGGGGGTGAAATCCTAAACGCGCTGCCAGAAAAAAAGAAGCGTTTTTCTGAGGCCGCGTTGTCCGAAATGAATTCGCTCCACACAGGAGACCTTAGCGAGATCATCGAAGTATTTGTTTCACTTGGTCGCTTTCAGGGTCTGGCCCAGGATAAGTTGCCATTTTTGACCAACACGAGCAAGAAAAGACTTGATGCATCACTCAAGACGCTAAAGGCCCAGAAGAAGATTATTCAATACGACAGGGAGGGTGGTGTCCTTGTCCACGCAGACTTTCTGCAAATGGCCAGAGACGAAATTTTGGATACCATGGCCATTTATCATAAGGAATTCCCTCTAAAGGCGGGCTTCCTCAAGGAAGAACTACGGTCCAGGACAATGGGCTCAAACAACTCGAAGCTTTTCAGTTATCTTATAACACATCTTGCCCGGGAGGAGACCATTGTTCAGGAAAAGGAATTCGTTCGTCTGAAGGATCACCGTGTCACACTGGCGCGAGACCAAGAAGAGCTGCGAGAGAAGCTGTCAGAAATCTATACCAGGAGCGGGCTCCAGCCACCTTATTTTAGAGAGTTGAAGCACATGTTCTCCGGCAATACCGGGTCCGAGATACTTGAGGTCATGGTGAAGGATGGAGTCCTTGTAAAGATCAAGGAAGACCTGTATTTTCATCGCAAGGCCGTGGAAGAATTAGAGGCCGTATTGATCGACTTCCTGAAGAAACATGGCGAGATAACCACTCCCCAGTTCAAGGACATGACCGGTGTTTCCCGAAAATATACGATCCCCCTTATCGAGTACTTTGACAAGGGTCAGATAACGGTGAGGGTGGGGGACAGTCGGGTTCTCAGAAAGAAGAATGGTTAATTGGAGACAATGGAAAAGGATTTAATTTCTGCCCTGGGGCTGGGGCCAAAGGAACATGTGGCCATAGTGGGCGGAGGCGGCAAGACCACTATGATGTTCGCCCTTGCACAAGAACTCAGCTCACAAGGATATAAGGTTGTGACGACGACTACCACCAAAGTCTGGCACAGCCAGGCCAGTCGCCATCCTTGCGTGATACTGTCGTCTTCGGATACAGCCCTACATGAAGAGGTTCGAAAAGCCCTCAGAGAAGTGGGGCATGTGTTTGTGGGCCGAAGCATTCTTGACTCCGGTAAAGTGGATGGAATCAGTCCTCTGTCAGCAGATGCGTTTTCCCATGCCCCCTGGGTCGATTACTTGATCCTGGAGGCGGATGGCGCGGCCGGCCGGCCTTTGAAGGCCCCTGCCGAATATGAGCCGGTGATCCCTTCTTCGGCCAGCGTCGTGATCGCCGTTATGGGCCTTGAGGCCCTTGGAAGGCGTCTTGAGCCGGAGGTCACCTTCAGGTCGGAACGATTCACAGAGGTTACCGGACTTGAGCCAGGGGCAATACTCACTCCCGAATGCATTGAAAGGGTCTTCCAGTCTTCCGAAGGACTTTTCAAGGGCACTCCGGGGTCTGCAAGGCGGGTGGCTTTCTTGAATAAGGTAGATCTGCTTTCCGACAGGCAAGGGGCCGGAAGACTGGCTGATCTGCTGCTCTTGTCTCCCAATAGTCTCATCGAAAGGGTAGTGACGGGCTCTATCATAGACAATATCTATTCAACAATCAGAAAACAGAAGTGACGGGGTCCTGATGACCGAACACACTCACCGATTTGTGGAAGAATACGATGGGCTGGTAGGCTTTGGTTTCGACCGAAAGACCGACAAGCATACTCTGACTTACTATATCCAGAAGTTCTCCGACGACCGGCTTATGGCCCTTCTGACGGACAGGATGACCCAGTCGGACATGGAGGAGCTTTTTGACCTAATCACACGCCTGATGAAGCAGCATCTGACCGAAGAGGAATACCACCTGTATTTCCTGAAAGACAAAAAGGCGTGAAATCTGTCCTCAAAACAGGCGCGCAAAAATGCCCTGGTAGGCCTTTAGCACTCTTTCACCAAAGCAGACAAAAATGACCTTAACCATGCCTTTGTCAGATTCCAGGAACTTTCTGGTCTCATCCATGGCAATTTCCGTTGCCCTTTCGAGAGGAAAACCATAGGCGCCCGTGCTGATGGATGGAAAAGCTATCGTCTTTACCTTTTTTTCACTGGCGGCTTTAAAGCAATTCCTATAACAATTGGCCAGCAAGCTCTCTTCATTCTTATTGCCTCCGGCCCAGATAGGCCCCACAGTATGTATGACCCACTTGGCCGGCAGGCGATAGCCCTTGCTTGCCCTGGCCTCGCCCGTTGGACAGCCCCCAATCGTTCGAGTCTCTTCCAGGAGTTCCGGACCAGCGGCCCTGTGGATGGCTCCGTCCACTCCGCCTCCTCCCAAAAGGGAGGTGTTGGCGGCATTGACAATGGCGTCCACTTTTTGCCTGGTAATATCTCCTTCTATGATATCTATCCTGTCTTTC
>JAXHTA010000004.1:0-22501 GCA_034190285.1 Thermodesulfobacteriota bacterium
TCCCGTAATGGCGAAGGTCAGAATTGGCCATTTTGTCGAGGCCGAGATCTTGGAAGCACTTGGTGTTGACATGGTCGACGAATCGGAGGTCCTTACGCCTGCAGATGAGAAGTATCATATTTGGCATGTCTAGGCTATATGCCTCCTATTTCAAATCCCCTCAACAGGGCAATGGAAACCAGGTTGACAAGGCCCCAAATAGCAGAGGCCGAAAAATGGTCTTCAATAGACCGATCAAAAAGGACAGTGATGTCTGGCTTGAACTCTTTGTCTCCTATCCAGAAAAGATAATAGAGGGGGACCCTGGGAAAAGGCAACAGCGCGTAAGCTGTATCTGCCATGTCTATGGGCTTCCCTTCCAGGTATTCGGCGGCGGTCTTAAAACTATCTACGTCGTTTCCATACCGCTCCAGCAGGGGACCCAGTTTCAGGGCGTGGCTTCCCTGAAAATAGTAGGCGGCCCTGAGATCTCTGGGACTCACGATATCTTTACCCAGGGGATGAAAGGAATCCACGTTGTTGAGATACAAGAGGGTGATCAGTTCTAATAGCGGATCATCAGTCCTTTTCCAACGCCCCTCATGGAAGCGTCTTAGGCAGCAATTATCCAAGTCAACCAATACATCCTCATTGAGATGATGGAAGAGCAACCCCCCGGAAGAATGGGTGCTAAATAGTGTGAGATTTAGTAGATTGTCTGAGTCTTTCTTGCCCAATTGCTTCCAGTACTCCGATGGTACCTTGATCAACCTTCCGTTATGATCAAAGGCCGGCGGCCTTTCCCGGCGCCGCCTTTCCTGCATATCCAAAAAGCCCCCTGCAAAGGGATAAGGCCCCAAACGGAAGTTCTCGCAAGGGAAGGAATTACAGTCCCTCGTGCAATACTGGACACGGTTTATACGGGCGCATTCCAAGATCGTACAGTTGCCCCCAAAAATCCCTTTTTGCGCATCAAGCTTCTTAAGGGCCTCCATGCTCTTACCCGGCCCACAGCTTGAGCAAGAACCCAAGAGCCGTAATTTGCACACGTCACAATTTATTCCACAGGCCCCGGTAGGCACTAGACTACCTCAAAAATCAGTTCGTTCTGGACAAAGGCAAGAATGTAATACTTTGGCGAATGACCCCAATACGTCACTTCAGGGTTATACATGCAAGAAACTGCAAAGATCTCTTATAGTTTCTTGGGAGCCTTTCGAAACCAATGTAAGCTTGTTACGGACACGTGGGGGTCTCCTTGGGCAAAGCCGAATAAACATCCTAATTGTATCGAACGGCGGGTTGGCCGCGAAATAAAGCGCAACGCAGCCCAAAAAGACAACCTCACCAAGGCCTTCCCCCTTTTCTTTTTAGGCCAAATCCTTGTTTATAGCCCAAGCTGGGGCGAGAGCCGCGAGCTATGAAGAATTTGCGCCGCGGCTTTGCCAAGAGAGGAACCCGTGGGTCAAAGCGCCTTATTCTTACAGGGCTAAATCTTACGGTAGAATATCCTTCAGTATTGATCTTGCTTTTTCCACGCTTTCCCGGGGGATTCGTATTTTTTCATATCGATCTTCTTGATCCAGTGGTTTTGTTGCGTCTATACCCATCTTGGAAGTTATATTATCTGCGCCGACAGATGGGTCTATAGGAGAACCCGGTAGGTCGTTCATGATGATAAGGTCCTTATGAGCCTGGAATCTGCTGGACATGGCCCATTCTATTTCCTCAAGATTATTAATGTCCACATCATCATCAACCGCAATGGCCTTTTTGATATAAGGATTTCCCGATAAAATCCAATACAGAATACTCTTAGCCTCATTCGGGTTTCGTTGCTTAATGGAAAAAACTACCGTCGTTCCCAGGGCGATCAGTCTCAGGTCCTGAACTGACGGGGAAAATTCCCTTAGATTTTTCAGAATCTCCGCACCCAGTGACATGGTCACTGTCCCTTCGTCATCCTTTGACCAGGGCTCAAAAACGGCGTATATTGGCTTAATTTGATGAGCCAGTAAATTCACCTTTATCACTGGGTTATTAGAGGTAATATAATATCCTGTGCTTTCTCCGAAAGGGCCTTCCATCTGCCTCACCTTCGGCAGGATCTTTCCCTCAAGGACTATCATGCCATGGGCGGGAACTTCCAGGTCAGCATTTCTCGTCTTTACCAATTCTATTGGCTCACCCTTGAGGGCTCCGGCAAAGCTCAGCTTATCGCCAAAAGGGAGCCACACGGTCGAAGCTATTATAAGGGATGGTTCCAGACCTATGACAACGGCTACATCTAACGGTTGATCTAACTCTTCAGCGTTCTTGTAATACTCAGTTGATGTCTTACTAGCCAAGAAGATCCCGAGCTGATCCCTACCCTGAACCTGCATCCTGTGGACGCCCATGGTCTGCCTTCCCGTTTTTGGATCTCTCATAAAGACTACGCCCTGAGTTATGTAAGGGGCAGAGTCTTTCTCATGGTAGGTCAAGACAGGCAGTGCTTTTGGAATGTCAATTCCGTTGTCAACCACATGATCATAAAGAGGCGCATTAGCGACAACCTCAGGCGGGATGAGGGCAGATTTTGCCTTGAGATATCTCTCAACGAGATCTTCCTGGGGAACATCCAAAGCCAGGGATAGTCTTTTTCTAGTGGACATCAAATTCCCAACCACCGGCATTGCTCTATTTCTGACATTTTCAAACAACACGGCAGGCCCATCCCTATTGCTTAGCTCTTTGAGTACAGCAGATACCTCAAATTTAGGGTCGATCTCCTCTTTAATCCTCAGGAGTTCCTTTTCTTTTTCCAATCGTGAAATAAATCCCCTTAAATCCTGATAAGACATAATCAACCTCCTAATAACGCAATGGCTTTAGAGCTTCAACCCTTTGAAACAAGTGCAAGCCTGTTGCGGACCCCACGGGTCAAAGCGCCTTATTTTCAAACCAATCAATTCAGGTCCTTTAGCTTCGTTCGCCCCATTTCTCTGCAGGTGTGCCGCAGAGGGCATCTCGTCAACATCCAGGGCACTCAGGGCCGGAAAAAATGCACAAGCATGAATCTAAAAACGTAGGGCGGCATTATACGTGGCACTGATTGGGGGTCAGGTACAGAACCCGACTCGAAAAAACTTCAGCCCTAATATTGTTACTTGGCGGCACACCATTCTGAATAGTCGATTAATTTCATCATGTCAATTAACCTGTCAATAAGCGCTCGGTTTTCTAACATAATAAACAGTGCTAGAACGAAAACTGTTTTTTTCGCCTATATCTGCGTCGGGCTCAGATTTTAATCCTCGAAATACTTCAATGTATTCATTCGGTTAAAATCTTTGTCTTCCTTGATCTGAACGAAAAATCATAGTTTTCGTTCAGACACTAAATAGGGTTATCGACGCTCGATGTTGCTTGCCCCAGAATCGAAAGACAATGCCATTTAGCGCCGACCTTCGCCGTGACCGATCGTGACTTGTTTCTTTATCTCAAGCCGATGACAATTCCGGGACTTTATGTTACTTATTAATTTCGGAATGAAAACTGTCCTTTTTGTCAATTTCTGAGTCAGTCGCAAATTTGCGTCTTCGAATAATGCATTGGCCGGAGAAAGGATAGGGGAGAGAGATTGTTGAGAGAGGTTCTTCCAGGTATTTATCAGATGCGGATGCCCCTTCCTAACAGCCCTTTGGGACATCTGAATGCTTACGTCCTTGAAGGAGACGATGGGTGGGCCTTGATAGACACGGGCTGGGATTTTCCAGGCGCCTTTAGTTCAGCCAAGAGACAACTTAAGGAAAAGGGAATTGATCTTGATGCTATCAGCCAGATTTTTATCACCCATGTGCATGTGGATCACTACGGTTTGATAGGTCGCCTCAAGGAGGCTTCTGGGGCAAGCACCGCTTTTCATGAGAAAGAGGCTGCTTTTCTCAGCAAGATGGCTGCCAGCGAACTGGAATTTTCTGCGTTGATGGAGCTTCAGTTGACTGAAAACGGGATGTCTCTCAGGGAGACCTCTGGCCTAGACTTTATTTTGGATGTCGGTGGGACGCTTATATACCCCCTTGATCCTCCTGACAAAATTCTCCGGGACGGCGACAGGATTTCTATCGGCCGCTTCAATTTCGAAGTAATCTGGACGCCAGGCCATTCTGAAGGACACGTTTGCCTCTACGAGCCTGACAAGCGGGTCCTCCTTTCAGGCGACCATATATTGCCGACCATTACGCCCAACATCAACGTTTACCCTTTCTCTGAGAATGATCCTCTGCGAAGTTATCTTGCATCTCTGAAAAGGGTTGAGAAATTACCCGTACATCTCATCCTTCCTGCGCACGAAGATGTCTTCGAGGGGTTACAGCAGAGGGTAGGGGAAATCACGTCCCACCACAAAGAGAGGACAAGGCATATCATGAAGGCACTCTTGGGGGAGGCCAAGACGGCCTATCAAATAGCCCTTGAGTTGCCGTGGACCCTGAATTCTATAACAGGGGAGAAGGCATCATTCGTTGATCTGGATGCCTTTGGAAAGGTGATGGCAACAGGAGAGACCCTTGCCCATCTCCAGTACCTGCGAGGAGAGGGAAAGGTGAAAATGGAGTCCTGCGAGGGCACAAACGTGTATCGCGGGGCCTGAAAATCGTATGATTAACCCACAAGAAGGGGGATTAACAAATGAAAAAGAGACGTTTGATCTACAAGATTATGACGCTGACATGGGTTTCGGCCTTTCTTTTTCTGTCATCAGGCACATGGAAGGCTGCAGCAGAGAGCGCGGAGGGATGGAGTTTTGAAGAATACTATCATCTCAGTCCTTTGGACCTGCATTTGCAGGCTCCCCAATACACTCTGCCCCTTCAAGTCGGTGAGATCTCAAATTTTCCTGGTTTTTCAGAGACAATTGTGCTGGGCAACGATGCGTTGGAGCTGTTGCAAGATAATGGCTTTGTGGTCATAGACAATCCATTTAATGAGGAAGAGGAGGACATCACAGCACCTTATAAGGCCCTGAAAGATAGTGGAATACCTATCTTAGTTACCTCCGACTCCTTATTACATCTCTACCATATCCAGTTCGATGAAACCTTAAGACAGATTGAAGAAAGGCAGTTTTACGACATGATCTGGAGGATCAGCAAGGGACTGCTGAATGATTCCCTGGAGCAATACAAATATGCCACAGGTGATCTTAAAGAGGCTTCAAGAAGAAACGCCGCATATTTTGCCGTTGGGCTCAGTCTCTTGAGCCCCGAAGCCGATCAAATATGCAGGGGGGAAATGGCATGTAAGGATCCCGGGCTTGCAAGCGCATATTTCAGGATTAGAGACCTTAGAAAATATCAGTTCGAGGTCCCGGAGTTTATCAGTGCTGTTGTGGACAAGGAATTGGAGCTTATAGAAAGACACGAGGGATTCTCGGAATCGCCTCTTTTTGTATATAAGGAGGATTATTCCCAGTATGTCCCGCGCGGCCATTACACGAGATCGGAAAGACTGATCAATTATTTCAAGGCATTTATGTGGTATGGGAGGATAAGTATGCTTCTAAAGGGGGCAGATGCCATACCGCCGGGGGAAGCCGATTCCTCAAATCCGGATGCCCTGATTTCTACATATGATGCAAAGATACAGACAATCCAGGCCTGCTTGATTGCTTCAGATGTTATTGACAACAAGGACATCAAATGTGAATGGGACAGGATATATTCGATAACGGCTTTTTATGCAGGTCTATCCGACGACTTGGGTCCTTATGAATACACGGAGGCGCTGGACTCCGTATTTGGGGGAGAATTCGATCCAAATGACCTTGACGAAGGATATTTGGTCCAGTTGAAGGCAGAATTAGCCGAATACATGCCCCCACAGATATTTGGCGGCACGGGCGGTTGCGCCATAACGCCGCCGTTCACATCTGAACAGGCAGATCAATGCCTGGAAAAGACAAAGGGGTTCAGATTGATGGGACAGAGATTCATCCCGGATTCCTACATGTTTTCTAATCTGGTGGGAGCCTACACTGATATCTACACTGGGAATAGGAATTGTGGCCGGGTCTTTACATGTGTCAATTCCGGCGAAGGAACCGATATCAGGGGATTCCCGAGAGGGCTGGACGTAATGGCATTGTTGGGGTCCGACAGGGCCAGGGACCTGCTGACCGCCCTGGACGACTCCAATTACAGAAGATACGGCGAGGCTTATCAAATGCTGGATAATGAATTCTCGGGGTTTGACGAATCAGATTGGAACAAGAACCTCTACTGGTCATGGCTTTTCGCCTTGAGGGCCTTATTAGAGGAATGCGGGCCCGGTTATCCCACATTCATGCAAACCGAGGCCTGGCGCGATAAGGAATTGACGACGGCGCTGGCTTCCTGGGCTGAACTTAGGCACGATACGATATTGTATGCCAAACAGAGTTATACAATGGAGGTGACCAGCCTGCCTTCGCCGGAAAGGCCGGTCGTGGGATACGTTGAACCCTTACCTGAATTCTATAACCGGTTGCTCGCGCTAACAAGAATGACCACCGAAGGCCTTATCAAGATGCAGGTCCTGGATAATTCGGCGAGACAGAGACTCAAGAGTCTAGAAAGAATCCTTGAAAGGCTGCTTGTACTGTCGGAAAAAGAATTAAAGAATGAGGAGCTGGTAGATGAAGATTATGAATTTATTAGAGATTTTGGCGATGAGTTGAATGGTGTGATTGCTGATGTCGACGACAGGGCGAAAAAGACGGTCATGATAGCAGACGTCCATACTGATGGCAATACGGGCCAGGTGCTCGAGGAAGGAGTTGGCCATGTCAAATTGATCATTGCAGCCTATCGAGTCCCGGATGGAAGGGTCCTGATCGGGGCAGGGCCAGGCATGAGCTACTATGAATTCAAACACCCGATGCAGGATCGCCTCACCGATGAAAGATGGGGGGATATGTTACTGTCCAATCCCCCGGAAAGGCCGGAATGGATTTCAAGTTTTGCCGAGTGAATCCGAACGGCTGAACAGGCTTAGCTCAAGGAGAGTTGAGTATAAGGCAACTTCTCAGAAAGTCAGGGAATATCCTGCAAGCCAGGGGCTTTTGCATTTCCGGGGCTTTCTAAGTAAGTACAGACAAATAGATAGTGCCCGAACGAAACCTGTCTTTTTCGCCCATATCTGCGTCAGACTCAGATTTTAATCCTCGAAATACTCAATGTATTCCTGCGGTTAAAATCTTCGTCTTCCTTGATCTGAACGAAAAATCCTAGTTTTCGTTCAGACACTAAATATAGATTTGGCTTTTTGAAAATAAGGGGTTTTGACTCGCGGGGATCTTTTTCATAGATATCAATGAGGGAGCGATGGCTTGGATTTCAATGCAAGAGCTAAAGAGTATTGCAGTCGGTTTTTTTCTGGCGATTTGCCTTTTATTTGTGGATATGGCCGAGGTCACGGGAGAACCGCTTTCGGCCGAGGACCTTGCATTTATGGAGATGGAGGACGTCTTTGCGGCTGCCAAACATGTTCAAGAAATCAGGGAAGCCCCCGCATCCGTATCCGTTGTGTCATCTGAGGATATAAAAAGGTACGGATATCGGAATCTGACTGATGTTTTGAATAATGTTATGGGTTTTTATACCTACTCTGACCGTAATTACGATTACGTAGGCGTCCGAGGGTTTGGCCGGCTGGGAGATTACGGAAACCGTATCCTGCAACTGGTGGATGGACATACCTATAACGATAACATATATGGCTCTGTTTTTTTGGGTAATGAATTTGGGATTGATATGGATTTCATCAAGAGAATTGAGATAGTGCGAGGCCCCGGTTCTGCCCTTTACGGAAGCAATGCCCTGTTTGGAGTAATAAATGTCGTCACAAAGACCGGAGAGGATGTTGATGGACTATTTACCAAGGTAGAAGGGGGAAGTTTTGATAGTTATCAAGGTGGAGTCCTTTACGGCAAGAGATTCAAGAATGGCCTGGATCTGATTTTCTCTTTTTCTCTGCTGGGTAGCGATGGCCAGGACCATTATTTTGAGGAGTTTGATAACCCTTTCTTATCGGATGGGTGGGCGCGGGATGCAGATCGTGAGAAGGCCCGGAGATTTGGTATAAAGGCCGAGTACCATGACTTTCGTTTTTTGGCCAATATCGGCGTGAGAGAAAAGCGCGTACCCACTGCAAGCTATGAAACTGTCTTTAATGACAACCGTTTCAAGACAAAAGACGAGCGAAGTTTTGCCGAAATAAGTTGGGACCACTCGTTTGAAGATAACGCGGAAATGATGGCCAGGATCTATTACGACAGATATGACTTTGTAGGAGACTACCCATGGGATTATCCCCCAGTGACCATCAACAGGGATGAAAGTATCGGGCAATGGGTTGGAACAGAGCTGAAATATCTCAGGGGCATAGGGGCCTCGCATTCTGTCAGTTTAGGAGGAGAAGTAATATATCATATAGACGCAGATCAAGAAAACCGCGATGTGGAGCCAAGGGAGACCTATTTTGATGATGAGCGTAATTTTACCACGTGGTCCGTTTTTATGCAAGATGAATGGGAGGTTTTCTCAGGGCTACGTCTTATAGGGGGGCTACGTTATGATCATTATAGCACATTTGGGGAGCATTTCAGTCCAAGAGTGGGAATTATCGGCTATTTGACCAGGGAAAGCACCTTAAAACTCCTTTACGGACAGGCATTTCGTTCCCCCAATGTCTATGAACTCTACTACAATGATGGTAACGATACCAGTAAGGCAAACCGCGATCTTGATCCGGAGACTCTACATACCTATGAGCTTCTATGGGAGCTTGAATTAAGCCCTGTCGTGAAGAGTTCCTTTTCTGCCTTTCATTACGAAATTAAAGATCTCATCACCCAGATAGAAGATCCTGGCGACGGGCTTCTTCAATTTCAAAACGTAGAACGGGTTGAGAGTGATGGAGTCGAAGTGGGGCTTGAGGCTGACTGGCCCGGTGTTATCAAGGGTCACATTCGTTACACTTATCAGGATACGGTTGATGAGAAAAAAAACAGACGACTATCCAACTCTCCACGCCATCTTGTCAAATCAGGGGTAGCCGTCCCTATATTCAAAGATAAGCTTTCTCTGGGTGTTCAATGCAGGTTCATGGATGATCGATCGACTCGCAGCGACCGGCATGCTGATGAATCGATAATAGCCGATTTGAACATTCTTGCCCACGACATGATAATAGAGGACCTGGATATCTCTTTCGGGGTTTTTAATCTGTTTGACGAAGATTACTCGGATCCTGCTTCTGCCATTCATGTCCAGGATACGATTGAGCAGAATGGAAGGAACTACTGGTTTAAGGCAAGCTACCTGTTTTGACCCTGGCGAATATTACTATGATAAGAAGAGTTGTTTTGATTGTCGTTCTCATCATTCTATGCCGGCCTTTTTACGTAAACGGTAAGACTGTCCTGGCTCTCAAGAGTATAGACGCAGAGGCCTGCGACCAGGCAATCAAAGGATTCATGTCAGTGTTCAGGGGACAGGAACTGAAGATGATTGTTTTTGATAACCTAGGGACAGAAGCCGAGATTTCTGCGGTGATCTCAGAGAATAGCCCCGACCTAATCCTGTGTATTGGAAGTAATGCTTTGAGAAATGCCCTTTCCATCAAAAGTGTTCCGAAAATCTTCTGCCTCGTTGCACATCCTGAGAGCATTATTTCCCCTGACAACGTTGATATTTTCGGCATTGACATGGACTTGCCTGTTTCTACTCAGTTCCGAATACTGGCTACGCACTTCCCAAAGCTTCAACGTATTGGTGCGATGTATAACCCAGAATTAAGCGGGGAATATATTGAGAAGGCCAGGAAGAACGCAGAGGATACGCCGCTTGAATTAGTGACCAGGCCTGTCAACACCATAAGAGATATCCCATCTGCCTTGAATTATCTGAAGGACAGGGTTGACATCTTATGGGCTTTTCTCGATGCCACGGCCTACGGTCCGGAAACTGCCAGGTACGTTTTGCTTTTTGCCCTGCGAAAGGGTATTCCGTTTATCGGATTTTCCGAGGAATTCGCAAAGGCCGGAGCGCTTGTGGCATTTTATGGTGATTACAAAGATATGGGGTGTCAATCCGCACTGTTGGCCAAGAAAATTCTGGCTAATGAACCATTGCCTAAGCCCATCATTGAGCCAAGGAAGGTTCGGATTGCCGTCAACAAGAAGGTGGCGAGATCAATGGCGATATCCTTTACATCTGAATTCTTGGCAATGGTTGACCAAGTTTACTAAGGAGAGGACCATGGACCACATACTGTCACGACGTTTTTCCCCGAAATTTGGACTCAGGTTCAAGTCCTTAACGATGAGTTCGTCCATCATCCTGACCATCGTTGCAGCCCTTTCCATATATATGATTACAGCACAAAGGGATTTGCTGGGAAACGAATTGCAGAAGAGGGCAGTCACTTTAGCCAGGAATTTTGCCTATAACAGCGAGTATCCAGTACTTTTGCAAGACGTTCCTTCAATCAATCAGTTGGCCTCGGGTGTGATAAATGAAGAAGATGTGGTGCTTGTTCAAGTCCGGAGTCGAGAAGGCCTAGTCCTTGTAGACCAAACAAGTGAATCTATCGCCTACGAGGAACCGACATGGAAGGACTATTCTCTTCCACGAATGTATCGCACCCTCTCCATGTCAGTAAAGAACGGCCTCTTATATGTCTCCGTACCCATATGGAAACCCTCTGACGAAAGCATGTTTCTGACGGAGAAGTCCACCACTGGAACAACCGAAGGGCCAGTAGGGGCTGGTATTATAGGTTTTTCTCTAAAGAGGACAGAAAAACTGATTGCCTCCTCCAAAAGATCAACTCTAATGATTTCCTTATTCATCGGCGGGGCGGGGATTCTCGTTTCTTTCTTGGCTGCGCACCATTTCGTCAAGCCCCTCTTGACAGTCGCAGAAGGTACCAGGGAGGTAGCATCAGGCAATCTTTCGCACCGACTGGATATGGTATCCAGGCAGGATGAGCTGGGATTCCTTTCGTCGTCCTTTAACGAGATGGCTGAAAGGCTGGAGAACTCGCAGAAGGACTTGATAGCTGAAATAGAAGAACGAAAGCACGCTGAAGATGCGCTGCAAGAGGCCCACGACAAGTTGGAACTGCGTGTGAAGGAGCGCACGGAGGAACTTGTTCTTATAAACGAGAAACTGCGTCGTGAAGTAGAAGAACGCAAGACAGCGGAGGAACTGCTGCGAGCGAGTGAAGAACGATACCGCTCGTTCGTCTATAATTTCCTGGGAATCGCTTTTAAAGTGACACCGGCTTTTGAACCGATATTCTTTCATGGTGCCGTGAAGAAGATTACCGGGTATATAGAGGATGAGTTCCTCGCGGGAAGGCCCAGGTGGGATGAAATTATCCTGCCGGACGATTTGCCAGCGTTTCGTGATAACATGGAAAAAGTGGGCACAAACCCAGATTATGCCACCGAAATCAAGTATAGAATCAGACGTGGGGACGGTCATATTCGCTGGATTCACCAGTTCGTTCAAAACCTGTGCGACGAATCAGGATCACCAATCGGCATCCAGGGCGCAATTTACGACATTACAGAGCATAAGAACCTGGAAAGCCAGGTCCAACAGAAGCAAAAACTTGAGGCCATCGGGACTTTAGCCGGAGGAATAGCTCATGATTTCAATAACATCCTGATGACGATCGTAATGAATACTGAGTTTGCCTTGAGAAACTACGAGGGGGGCAATTCTGCCAGGGAAGGCCTGGATTTGTCACTTAAGGCGGCATGCCGCGGCAGAGACCTCGTGGAGCAAATCCTCACCTTCAGCCGCAAGAGTGAAGAGGATCTATTGCCCGTAACTGTGTCCCCAATTGTCAAAGAGTCCTTAAAGATGCTTCGTTCGTCATTGCCGGCAACTATAGAGATTGATCAACATATCGAGGCCGAGACGGGTATGGTGATTATCTCTCCAGGCAGGATTCATCAAATTCTCATAAACCTCTGTTCAAACGCTGCTTATGCCATGGCCGAAGGGGGTGGAAAACTGACTGTAAGCCTCGTTGAGGAGACCTTTGATTCCGAAAGCGATCCGAGGCATCCCGATATCAGGGACGGGTCTTACCTCAGACTGACTGTACGGGATACGGGCAAAGGCATGCCACCAGACATCACAGAAAAGATCTTCGACCCCTTTTTTACAACAAAAAACACGGGTGAAGGGACAGGCATGGGTCTCGCCGTTGTACATGGAATCATTGAAGGGATCGGAGGAGCAATAGAGGTCAGTAGTGTGCCCGGGAAAGGGACCGTTTTCGATATATATCTGCCGAGAATTGAACGAAAGGAGACATCGTCGGTCGAGCCTCTTTATGCCACTCCAGGTGGAAGCGGTAAGATACTGGTTGTCGATGATGAGGAATCAGTGGTCGAGAGCCTGAAAAGGGTGTTGACACATTTGGGCTATCAGATTATCGGCAAGACGAGCAGCATGCAGGCCCTGGAGGTATTTAAACAAGAACCCGGGCGATTTGATCTTGTCATCACCGACCACATCATGCCTGAGCTGACGGGCCTGGCCCTGGCCGAAGAGATATTATCCATCCAGCCCGATATTCCCATCATCTTATGCACGGGTTACGCAGAAGTGATCAGCAAGGATCAGGCGGAAATCGCAGGCGTACGGGAGTTGGTCATAAAACCCATTGGTATGGCCGAATTGGCCGGAATTGTCCGCAGGCTTTTAGAAGTGTGATTGCTTTGACTGCAAGAGGGCGATGAGAAATGGCTGAAATATTGGTTATTGATGACGATAAGATGGTGTGCGATACGATGTCGCGCGTTATCAGAGACATGGGACATAATGTCAAGTGCGTTGGAAGCCTCGAAGAAGGAATAAGAGAAGCCAGGTCAGGAGACTTCGATGTGGTATTTCTGGATGTACGTCTGCCCGATGGAAACGGACTCAATAAGCTACCCACCTTTCAGACGGTGAAATCTTTGCCTGAAGTCATTATTATCACCGGATATGCAGACTCTGACGGAGCAGAGCTTGCTGTCAGGAACAACGCTTGGGACTATATAAAAAAACCGGCGTCCATCGACTCGGTCACTCTATCACTTGTTCGCGCCCTCCAATATCGAGAAGGAAAAAATGCCGCCAGACCTGCGGTGACTCTGAAGAGGGAAGGCATTATCGGGGATAGCCCCAGGATGAGCCCCTGCTTTGATCTCTTGGCGCAAGCAGCAAACAGCGATGCAAACGTTCTCATCACCGGAGAAACCGGAACCGGTAAAGAGCTTTTTGCCCGGGCCATCCATGCCAACAGCCCCAGGGCGCAAATGAGGTTTGTGGCAGTGGATTGCGCCTTGCTTCCGGAGTCGCTCATGGGAAGCCTCCTTTTCGGACACACGAAAGGCGCCTTTACAGGTGCGACTAGGGCCGAAGAGGGTTTCTTGAAACATGCAGACGGGGGGACCCTCCTGCTCGATGAGATTGGCGATCTCCCTCTTTCAATGCAGAAGGGCTTTCTGCGAGTTCTTCAGGAGCGCCGATTTTACCCCATAGGAGGGACGCTGGAGGCAGCAAGTGACTTCAGATTAATTGCCGCGACGAATCGCGATCTCGATGAGATGGTGCGTTTGAAGAAATTTCGGGATGACTTACTGTTTCGGCTCCGTTCCATTGTGATCAATCTACCCCCACTTAGAGAGCGCACTCAAGATATCAAGGAACTGGCCGCTAATCACGTCAAATTTCTGTGCGAATCCTGGAATGTAGGGATAAAGGGCTTTTCGCCTGATTTCTTTGAAGTATTGACCGCGTACAACTGGCCTGGAAATGTCCGGGAATTGTTGAGTGCCATTGAATCGGCCACAGCTCAAGCACATTACGAACCCACGCTTTTTCCAAAGCATCTGCCGGGCTACATTCGTATTTACTCTGCTCGTGCATCTATTGACAATGGACCTATAATCCAGGAATCAGAGGAGGAAAGTGGAGGATCCTCCGGATACCTTCCCCTGTGGCGAGACTTTCGCAAGTCTCTGATTGAACAAGGGGAAAAAAAGTATTTGCACGACTTGCTTTCCCGAGCAGACAGAAATATCAAGAATGCATCCAAACTGTCAGGTCTTTCTCAGCCCCGTCTGTACGAGCTTCTAAGGAAATACGAAATATCCACCTGATTCCCCCGCCTCTTCTCTATATCCATGGGACTTAGCCCAACAAGACAATGAACAGCCTTCAGCCTGAGCAACCTATAGCTATTTAACGCCCGAACGAAAGCTGTTTTTTTCGCCCATATCTGGGTCACACTCGGATTTTAATACTCGAAATACTGAATGTATTTCTGCGGTTAAAATCTTCGTCTGTAAGTTCTCAAAAAATCCGGGAATACAAAAGGGCCATGTGGGTCTTTTTTTAAAGGCCGCAACATAAATTCTTACGCCGCACGTTCAACGCCCCTGGCTAATTAAATACTACCTCAGTACAGGCGGAAAGGGCGGCCGCTTATTGAGAGGGCTTCCTATGGGGCTGCCCTCGGATGAATTTTATGGCCACACCGCCGTTCTAGGAAATGAGGCAAAGCTTTGCGGCCTTTAAAAAAGAGACCCACATGGCCCTTGGATAGGAGGATATCCCGGACTTTTTGAGAAGTTACCTTCGTCTTCCTTGATCTGAACGAAAAATCCTAGTTTTCGTTCAGAGACTATTTATTGTTTTTCAATAGTTATTATGCCGTCATCATAATGACGCCCGCCTCCGGCTTACCGCATTTTCTTTAAAACATCCTTAACTTATCGAAATAACATACAAAGGTTTTGGGGGTGCGTTCTGGCATACTCCCTGCATGTAATACAGACAATCGCAAATAAGAAGTCGCCGCAACAGGCGGCCAGACCAAAGGGTCAATATTATCCTTTATACCGGCATGTTAACGGAGCAGAGCATGAAAAAGCGAGCAGGCCACACTAGAGAGGAATCAGGCTTTTCATTGGCGGAGTTGCTTATAACACTGGCCGTATTAAGCGTTTTGGGTGCCTTAGCCGTTCCGGCCATCGTCAAATGGATACCCAATTATAAGTTGAAGACTGCGGCAACCGATCTCTATTCAAACATGCAATTGGCCAGGCAGATGGCCGTCACATTGAATAGTGATTGCGCATTGTGTTTTGACCCTGCCCCACCCAACCCCAACGCGGGTGATCCAGTTGTGCCCTATTATCAAATCAGGACTGACCCCGGCCCTGATTCAATCTGGTGCACATCAGATGACATACGTGCGCAACCCGGACCTGATGGTATTTATGGGACTGCCGATGATATATTAGGGATGCTGCCGGTCGTACTATCCGCCTACAGGAGCGGAATAGGCTATGGCTATGGAAATTCAGACAGAGACATTGATGGGAATGTTCCACCTGCCGCTTTTGACGCGGTATCCTTCAACAGCAATGTGGCTGTCTTCAATAACAGGGGGCTACTAACCGGGCCGGGCGGTTATGTATATATCCAGAACAACGCGAATTCCCCCCTGGTTGAACGTTCTTCTTACTGTGTTGGCGCCTTGCCCAGCGGTGTTATACTTCTGAGGAAATGGTTCCCGGCAAGCGTTCAGTGGGAATAATAGGTAACTTCTCAAAAAGCCGGGGTATATGACCGTTACGTCTTCCAGGACTTTTTGAAAATTTGCAGTTATTGGGAGCAACAGATGAGAGCTACAAAGGAATCACAAAACCCTAAGAACTCCGGCCTTACGTTGGTTGAACTCCTGATAGCGATGGCCATATCAGGGATGGTCATGGCAGGTATCTATACCATATACAACTCCCAGGTCACATCCTACACCGTCCAAAAACAAACAACCGACATGCAGCAGAACTTGAGAGCGACTATGTATTATATGCAGAATGAAATAAGAGCGGCGGGTTATGACCCGGGGAACGCTGGCGCAGCCGGGATAACAAACGCGATATCTGCTTCTCTTCGGTTTACGGCGAATTGTCAGGGTGGAGACACTGACGGTGAAGATAACGATGGCGACGGCCTTATAGACGAGCCGGACGAAGCCCAATTCGGTGATGACGATCTGGCCGATCCGGGCGAAGATGTCGAATACGTCTTGTTTGATTTCGGCGGTGACGGAGATACTGATCTCGGAAGGACAGATTTCAATTCAGGGGCCGTTCCCAATCTTGTAGCCGAGAACATTGATGCCCTTGATTTCGTATACTTGGGCTCGATAGAGATGCTCAGTGATGGAATCGATAATGACGTGGACGGAGCTGTTGATGAGGCCGGTGAAAATGTCTTACCGTTCCCCATAAATATACCGGATATCAGGACAGTGCAGGTAACAATTGTTGCCAGGTCGGGCAGACGCGACAGATCATACGTAAACACACAGGTCTACCTAAACCAGCAGGGTACCATAATACTTCCCGCGCCTAATGACAACTTCCGCCGTACGGTTTTATCAATGGAAATCCAATGCCGTAACCTTGGAGTTTAGCAAAGGAGCGCCATGAAACCAAATCAAGAACAAGAAAGAGCAAAGCTGGCAAGCGGTTTCACCCTAATAGAAGTTCTTATTGCCATTGCCGTTTTTTCCGTGGGTTTATTGGCAATCGGGAGCCTTCAAATATCGGGGACCCAGGCAAATTCAAGCGCCAAATGGCATACCGAGGCCGCTACGTGGGCCTCTGACCGTATAGAAAAGGTGATTCAATTGCCTTACGGCCACGCCGATTTGGTTGATCTCGGGGGTCCTCATCCAGACATTACGGACGGCATCTATACCATGTCCTGGACGGTGACAGATGATGATCCGATACCTAACACCAAGAGCATCAGATTTACCGTGCGCTGGACTGAACGCGGAAGGCCCAAAGACCTTTCCCTCACTTACTATAGGGCAAACCTATAAAAGGTAGCAACTATGAAAATACCATCCCTTAATGACGAGCGGGGTTCCATGATTGTGCTTGTCCTTGTAGTACTGGCCCTTTTGACCCTGATCGGTTTGTCTACAATCTCCACCACGTCCATAGAGTTGCAGGTCTCCGGTAGTGATAGCCGGCATAAGAGGGCCTTTTATACTGCTGATGGGGCGATAGAGGTCGGGTCTGAACTTCTGGAGCAGAATATCGGCTGTCCGGCGGGGTTTACGGCTACCGGTGTCGATGGTGGAGGTAATCCTATAGCGGACATTGGAGATATTACGGTCACAAATCTCGATTTCTGGATAGACACTAACGCCCAGAAGCCTTCGGATACCAATCGAGATTTTTTCTTTGAGGCAAATGACGGTTCGGGTTCCCACACAAACCTTACCGCAGGAGGGAATACCGGGTTTTCAACAGGCAGCGCCCTTCAGATGATTGCCGGTTACGAGGGAAAGGGAAAGGGCTCGGCCGCAGGCGGGAGTTATATCATTTATGATTTGTTCGCCCAGAACATAGGGCGCAAGAGTCAGTCTATTGTCAAGATCCACTGGCTTCATGTTATCGGCCAGGAAGGTGGTTGTAATTACTAAACGGACATTGTTCCAAGGACGAAAACGAGGAGGTTTTGCCGTGAAATGCTTATGGAAACATAAACGTGTATTTCAGTCAATTATGCTGCTTTTATTTGCATTTGCAGGGCCGGGGCCGAAACATGCGTGGGGTGATGAATTTTACTGCAATACCGGCGCGGCCATGCCGCCGTTTTTGGCCGCAGGCGTTGATGCAAACCTGCTTATGATTATCGATAATTCCGCCAGCATGCTCGATCTGGCTTATGTCGATGAAGTGGACCAGGATTATTGCTATGACGATACTTACACGCCCGGATCAACTTATGCCGGCTATTTTCCACCCCATACTTGGTATGCCTATGATTTTGGCGACGGACAGTTTGAAGCAAGGACAGCGGCCGAGGCAACAACTTTCTGCAATACAGCCGCCTTTTCCGCCAGCGATATTTGTATCGACGGCAATGTTACCGCAGGAGAATTGACGACTGTCACGGGTTTCTTTGCAAAAGGGAACGTCCTCAACTGGGCCGCTGCCTCTAAACTGGACATCCAGAAAAAGATACTTACGGGCGGAAAGTATCAGCCAGTGGAACCCTATTCCGATACCAATGGAAACGGGAGTTGGGATGCAGGGGAGCCATATGTCGATACCAATGGAAATAGCGCTTGGGATGATGCCGGTTTCCACTTCGTCCTCGAATCCAGGGGCTGCCTTGAAAGGCGATACGCCAAGAAAATCGAGGTGACCGGTGCAGGAGTAACAAACTACCTGACCCTGGGCGTAAGACCGCCCGGAATAGAAGACATTGAACCCTTTCCCCCCTGGGAAGACGCCACGGCATATGCAATAGGCGATGTCGTAAAAGACTTTGGGGATCTTTATATCGCAACTACGGCAGGAACGTCCAGCGGGACGGGTGTCGATGACGATTCAGGCGTAACATGGGTTGCCTATAATCTTACCCGCTGGACCGACGGCACTACATATCCGCCCGGCAGTATTGTCAGCGACCCGGGCAAGGCCAACACCGTTGATGAGGGGAAGCTGTATATCACAGCGGCTGGAGGTGCGGCAAACGGGACCGGCATTGACGATGATACGGGGATAACGGATTGGGTCCCTTACGATCTCACCCATATCGAGATTTTCAAGGTCAATCCTACCGGGTTTGATCACGATGCGTGCCAGGATGCAGTGGAGGAACTTGCCTTGCCGAACCCGAATCAGGGCCAGCTAAAGCAATATATTGATGACTGCATGGGCTATGTCCAAGGCGGAGGCAGTTCCGATGAGGCAAACTCCCATGCGGCGTTTAATCATGCCATTCACAACTGCTGGTACCGTGCAAAACACGGAATCTGGCCGCCCGGGCAAGGACCGGTTCAGTCCATGGCTAATGCCTGTGAAGACATATATAACTCGGGGATTAACCCCTGGGACATCACAACCGCGGATCGCGGTTATGGTTGCTTTGGGGTCTGGGACGCGGATCCTGCCGATCAGTTGGGATATGTGGGTCGCTGCTGGAAGCCGGGCGCCGGCTCTTTTCAATGCACAAAGACCCATCCCCAATCGGGCGAATGCCAGAAGTGGGAATGGGTGGGCGGAGATGCTCCTGGCTGGGATGCTTCAGGCTATTCCAGCGTGGACGAATGCATCGAAACTGCTATGCAGGACTACTGTGGCGTTATGGAGATCCCTGAAGTCATCGACCCCAGCGATCAGGCGGGCGAGACCGGTGAATTCTGGAACATCCCTGCAGTGCTTGTCGACTCAGGCGTCGTCGCCCAGTTGGACGAGCCCATTGCGGTCCTCACGGGCCTTGTCGAGCTGGCTCAAGAACCGACCGGGCTTATTCATGAATTTGCAGATGATATCCGGATGGGCGCAATGAGCTTTAACAGGGAAGGTTCCGACAGTGAGTGCGGCCAGCCGGATCCCTATGTACTGTATTCCTGTGGGGACGCCTCAAACCGCGACGGGGGCAGTATCATTTCTTACATAGATCAGTCGGTTGCCCATACAAATGATCTGGCTTCGGCAATAAACGATATCAAGGCCACGACATGGACTCCTATCGCCGAGGCCTTTTACAACGCAATCGGCTACTATACGCAGAACAGCCAGCGTCGGCTGGACAATAATGATTTTCAGATCGGGGCGGGCTATGATCCGATTGAATACTGGTGCCAGGACAACAATATCCTCATCATTACCGAGGGGGCTTCTACGGCCGATTGGGCACCGGATTTGCAGGCATTTGCACTTGATCTGCGCACCCATGCGGACTATCTTACAACAGGAGGACCGCATGATGCGGACAGTGACGATGTCGCCAATTGCGGCGACCTGTCCGGCAGCACTCTCTTAGATGATCTGACCCATTATGCCAGGTTAAGCACCAATCTTCACCCGACACAGATCATGGGCGGAGATGGGATACCGAAAGACAAGAATAATATAACAACCCATATTGTTGCCGCGGGCACGCTACGATCTACAGGGGCAGATGAATGCAGTCCCGATGTATTCCTTGAAGAGGCCGCAGCAAACGGTGGGACAACTTTGTATGTCGCCTCAAACCCGACGCAGCTGGAAAATGCCTTACGGGACGTATTTTTTGCCATCAGGGCCGGCGCTTCAGCTGGTTCCGCCGCTTCAGTCATCTCCGCCTCCCGCGGGGGCGAAGGCGCCATTTATCAGGCGATTTTCTGGCCGAAGATTGAACTGATCGGTGGCGGTTCCGTTGACTGGATCGGAGAGGTGCATGCCCTATTCGTTGACACGCTTGGCGAACTTTATGAGGACACCAATGGAAACAGGGCAATGGACGCCGGAGATGAAAAGGTCTTTGTCTATTTCGATGAAGCCGCAGGGGTGACAAAGGCCTGCAATGGAGATTTGAACCCGGATGGGACCTGTAACGGGACAAGCAAAGACCTTGATGAAATCCGTTATCTTTGGTCTGCCGCAGAATGGCTTGCCAATGTTGCTCCAAACGCCTCAGATGCCAGTCAGGATATCATCGTCAACAGGACCCCGGTCGCGACTCCGGTGCCGGCCGAGTATATATCAAACACAAAGAAGCGATTCATATTTACCTGGAATGACCTTGACAATGACGGATTAGTTGAGGGCTCTGAGATATTCGATTTCGTCCCCACTATTGACTGGGCGGCCCAGGCGGTTGATGCGGCTTCGCGGGGACCCGTACCTCTGGATTTCGGAGTTGAGACTTCTGCCGAGGTCAACGAGATCATAAAATGGGTAAGGGGCCTCGACCAGGCTGGCCAGCGTAGCAGGCAGATGCCGTATGATTTTGATCTGGATGGGATGGATGAAATCGTTACATGGCGGATCGGGGATGTCATTCACTCGACGCCAATGGCAGTGGCCGGTCCGAGTGAGAATCTCCACGCCCTGTATCGAGATCAATCCTATGCGCAGTTCGCGTCAGCGTATAAGAAGCGAAGGCACGTGATTTACTATGGGGGAAATGATGGGATGCTTCACGCTGTAAACGGGGGGTTTTATGACGAGACCAACAAGAGATTCTGCAGGACCCTCGACTGTTCCGACGAAGGCGCAACCCCGACATCGTCCCCGGAGGTGGGAGCGGAATTGTGGGCATACGTTCCCTATAACCTTCTGCCCCATGTCAAATGTCTAGCCGAAGAGGTTTACGATCACAAGTACTTTGTTGATCAGCGCGTTCGGGTCTTTGACGCGCGAATCTTTCCTGCGGATGCCATCCATACTCAGGGCTGGGGGACGATTTTGGTAGGTTCCATGCGTTTCGGCGGCGCAAAGATACAGCCCGGTGGGCTTGACCTGGACGACGACGGGTCGGCCGATTATCCAAATGATAACCGTGAATTTACGTCAGCTTATTTTATTTTTGACATCACCAATCCTGAGATGCCGCCGGTGTTGTTAGCCGAATTGACCCGACAGATAAATGTCACCCCTGCACTGGCCGACCTTGGCTTTACCACGCCTATTCCCACGGTAGTGACTTTTAAGGATGGGCCCAATGTGGCCGATACGGCCTGGTATCTGATGCTGGGCAGCGGGCCGACGGACTTGGATGGCACGAGCACCCAGCAGGCCCGCCTTGCCGTCCTGCCGTTAAACTGGCTGGTGGCAACGCCCACTGCCTTCAGGATACCTGATCTCCCGCCGGCCGCGGCCCCTAACGATGGCGGAGTCTTTACCATAGCGGTGGCAGATAGCCTTATTTCAGATTTGATAACCGTGGACTTCGATACTGAACCGAACTACATGGCCGATGTCGTCTATTTCGGGCTTGTGTCGGGCGACTGGGGCAACTGGGGCGGGGGGCTTTACAGGCTGGTCACAAGAGAACTGGATGTCAACGGCATTCAGGTGGCAACCGTACCCAACGACTGGAGCAGCCTCATAAATCCGCTCAACAACCCTCTTCCATTGATAGACGTGGGCCAGCCTGTTACTGCCGCCGCCTCTGCCGGGTGGGACGGCAAGAATTTCTGGATCTATTTCGGAACCGGACGATTCCTCCATCGAAATGATATTACAGACGTCAGCAGTAATGCCCAGCAGTCCTATTACGGGATAAAAGAGCCCTGGTCTTTCACACAGGTCGGATTGGCATGTTTAGGCGAATTTACGTGGGAAACCGTGGAGATAACACCGCTGAACCACGACAGCACACCTGGGTGGCAGGGTCTTTTGCAGGTAGATCAGATTCTGATCAACGAGGCTACAAGTTCCGCTGACTCACTTCTTTCTTGCATAGACGGCACCACCAACTGTCTCCCCGTCGTCGATGGTTCACCTATAACAAACTTTGATGAACTCTTGGAGTACATCGTGGGCACCGGCTCAGGGTGCGATGTGAATGATTCTATGGGGACTGATGGTTGGTACAGAGATTTTTGCAGGCAAAGAGAACGAAACGTGGGACAAGCGGCCCTTCTGGGCGGCCTGCTGACATTTACCACGTATCAGCCTTTTGCTGAT
>JAXHTA010000040.1:0-13951 GCA_034190285.1 Thermodesulfobacteriota bacterium
TTGGTAAGTATGCAGGGAATGAGATCAGCATAGATGGCGAAGAGCACCTTATCATGAGAGAAGACGATATCATTGCGATAATAGAGTAAACCTTGTCGAGGGCTATTGTTTGATGGGCCACAAACGGAGAAATTGAAGGAGGACATTTGGTATGGCGAAAGAGATTAAGTATGATGTGAGGGCTAGGGAAGCGATCCTGAGAGGGGTTGATACCCTTGCCGATGCAGTTAAGGTAACACTGGGACCAAAGGGAAGGAACGTCATTTTGGACAAGATGTTCGGTGCGCCAACCATTACAAAAGATGGTGTCACCGTGGCAAAGGAAATCGAACTCGAAGACAAATTTGAGAATATGGGCGCTCAGATGGTCAAAGAAGTGGCTTCTAAGACATCGGATGTGGCTGGAGACGGGACCACAACGGCCACAATTCTGGCACAAGCCATCTATAGAGAGGGTTCCAAGCTTGTGGCGGCAGGCGTCAATCCAATGGCCATCAAGAGAGGGATAGAAAAGGCCGTTGAAGTTGTTGTCCAGGGACTTAAAAAGATATCCAAGCCCACCAAGGACCAGGAGGAAATCGCCCAAGTAGGAGCTATATCAGCAAATAACGATGAAACCATAGGGAATATTATTGCTGAGGCCATGAATAAGGTAGGAAAAGAAGGCGTTATCACCGTGGAAGAATCCAAGAGCATGGAAACCTTCCTGGAGGTTGTGGAAGGCATGCAGTTTGATCGCGGTTACCTTTCGCCTTATTTTGTAACCAATGCCGAGAAGATGGTCGCAACCCTGACCGACCCGTATATTCTACTCCATGAGAAGAAGATAAGCAACATGAAGGACCTGATTCCGGTTCTCGAACAAATCGCAAAGATGGGGAAACCGCTTTTGATCATCGCAGAAGATGTGGACGGGGAAGCACTTGCCACGTTGGTGGTGAATAAACTGAGAGGCACCCTGAACTGCGCAGCGGTCAAGGCCCCTGGGTTCGGCGACAGGAGAAAGGCCATGTTGGAGGATATCGCCATTCTTACAGGTGGAAAGGCTTTGTCCGAGGACCTTGGCCTAAAACTGGAAAACGTTACACTGAACGACCTTGGGACCGCCAAGACGGTCAATATTGATAAGGACAATACCACGATCGTTGACGGCGGCGGCAGCAGAAGCGACCTGGAAGGAAGAGTTAAACAGATCCGTGCGCAGATCGAAGACACTACCTCTGACTATGATCGAGAGAAACTGCAGGAAAGGCTGGCTAAATTGATCGGAGGTGTGGCCGTGATCAACGTCGGCGCAGCCACCGAGATTGAAATGAAAGAAAAAAAGGCCAGGGTCGAGGATGCCCTTAATGCCACAAGGGCCGCAGTGGAAGAAGGGGTTGTCCCCGGTGGCGGTGTTGCTATTGTACGCACGATTCCGGATATCGCCAAGCTGAAACTAGAAGGTGAGGAACAGGTAGGCGTTAATATAGTCAAAAGGGCGCTTGAAGAGCCGGTTCGACAGATCGCCAACAACGCCGGATCCGAGGGTTCAGTGGTCGTGGAAAAGGTGAAAGACGGAAAAGGGGCCTTTGGTTTTAACGCCGAGACAGGCGAATTTGAAGATATGATGAAGGCAGGCGTTATTGACCCCACAAAGGTCACCCGGTTCGCCCTCCAGAATGCCGCATCGGTTTCCGCTCTACTCTTGACGACCGAGGCCATGATAGCGGAAAAACCGAAAGAGAAGGAAGAGATGCCCGCCATGCCGCCAGGAGGCGGTGGAATGGGAGGTATGGGAGGTATGATGTAAAGGGATATCCTCCCTTCACAAAGAGATCAAGAGAATTGCCATTCTTGCCGCGACCAAGCATAAAGATTGTATCCGGAAGATGACACTCATGTTTCCGGGTACAATCTCTTTTGTAACCTACCCAGCTATCGACCCTTTTTCTGATCCTGCCACAAAGACTTCTGTTGGGTAAGCGTTCAGTTTTGGACCTGAGCCTAAGATATGTGGCATACAAAATGCGGCCTATTTGAATGTGTTCCTGCATATTGTGTTCGGGTCTGCTAGCCCTAGATATTGACAATAAACGGGAAAATCATCATGAGGCGGGATAATAACACCATAGTTGTTACAGGGGCAGCTGGGTTCATCGGATTTCATCTGTCCAAGAGGCTGCTTGAGGCGGGAACCAGGGTTGTTGGGGTGGATAACCTGAACAAATACTACGATGTTACCCTGAAGAACGCCAGGCTGGATATCCTGAAGACTTTTCAGGGTTTTACATTTTTTAAGAAGGACATCCAAGACCTGGGAGCCATAAAGGACATATTCAGGCAGCACCAGGTTGACGCAATATGCAATTTGGCTGCCCAGGCAGGTGTTAGATATTCACTAATGGATCCATTTTCTTATCAGAAGAGCAACCTGGAAGGATTTTTGAATCTGCTTGAGATCGCCCGAGAATACGGGGTTAGGAATTTTGTCTACGCCTCCTCTTCTTCTGTTTATGGCAGCAACACAAAGGTCCCTTTCAGTGTTGAAGACAGAGTAGACACCCCGATTTCGCTATATGCTGCCACAAAAAGGGCCGACGAATTGATCGCCCATGCCTACAGCCATCTGTACCAAATACCATGCACAGGGCTGAGATACTTCACGGTCTATGGGCCATGGGGCCGTCCGGACATGGCGCTCTTTTTGTTTGCTGATGCCATTTTGAAGAAAAAGCCGATAGACGTGTACAACTACGGACGAATGAAAAGGGATTTCACCTATATTGACGATATTGTAGATGGCACGATCTCGGCGCTGAAAAGACCGGTACCTTTCGACATATTCAACCTAGGGAATTCGAATTCCGTCCAGCTTATGGAGTTTATCCGCATCCTGGAAGAGGAATTGGGGCAGACAGCTGAAAAAAAAATGATGCCGATGCAACCCGGGGATGTGCCGGAGACAGCGGCTGACATCCAAAGATCAAGAGAATTGCTGGGTTTTTCCCCAAAGACTCCCCTACATGAAGGCATTAAGAAGTTTGTGGAATGGTACCGGGATTATTATAGACTATAGTCCACAGGAAAAGGTATGGCTCTTAGGGAAATCCAAGGAGGACCTCGTAATACTGAGACCATGACTCCCTTTTCTGCGAAGACGCCGAGTTGTTCCCCCTTTCATCAAACAAGACAGAATCTTCTACCAAAATCTGTAATAGTGGTGTACCGGGCCATGTCCGTGGCCGATCTCATACTCTGATCCTGCCCGCACGGCTCCAGTAATGTACTCTTTGGCTGATCCAGCGGCTTCATCAAGGGGAAGCCCCCTGGCAAGAAAGGAGGCAATGGCAGACGAGAGAGCGCAGCCTGTACCGTGATTATTTCGGGTATCAATTCGCTGGCCCTTAAAGGCAACAAAGCGGCTTCCGGGTCTGATAAAGAGGAGGTCAGTGCAATCGTCGCTGTCCATATGACCACCTTTCAACAGGACGGACCTGCTGCCGTAAGAGGCGATTTCGCGAGCTGCCTGGCGAATGTCTCTGGGGTCGTTGACCCTGCGATTCAAGAGTACGGATGCCTCTGGCAGGTTGGGAGTAAGTATGGTAGCCAGGGGCATGAGGTATTTTTTTATGGCCTCGATTGCTTCATCCTTCAGCAGTTTATCCCCGTTCTGGCTAACCATGACCGGATCGAGAACTATGTTTTGGGCATCATGTTTTTTCAACTGCCGGGCCACAGTCTCTATTATCTCTCCTGAATACAACATGCCTATCTTTGTGGCATCCACACCGATGTCGCCGAATACAGCCTCCAGTTGCTGTTCGACAAAGGACGGGGGTACGGCATGGACAGCTGTAACACCCTTAGTGTTTTGCGCGGTGAGCGCTGTTATCGCCGACATACCGTAGCAACCTAAGGCAGAGAAGGTCTTCAGATCCGCCTGGATCCCGGCGCCGCCGCTACTGTCCGACCCGGCAATCGTAAGCACTCTGTGATATCGTTTTGTCGTCATTATTGGTCTTCTGTCCAGCTTATGATATGGCAATTGACGATAAGAGCCTGAGTCCCACCGTCTCGAGGATTACCTTTCTTCCTTTTCAAATAAGGAAAGTTTAGGATAAAGGCCCTTGCATGTCAATTGCGGGATGTCATTCTATCGGGATGAGGCACACCTGATTTATTGATCTTGATTTGGTCCTGTTCTCTGTGTTAGGATTTTTGTATTTAGAATTCCCATGTCCCTGTTGGGACTCTTCCAGGGCACTGAAATAGAAGGGTAGCAGCTCACTGGCCTCGGTTGAACCGACAATACAGAAGAGCCCATCAGACTCCGGCCAATGTGAACTGTTCTAGAGAAAGGGAAGGAGCGCAGACGATGGCAGGTGTGAATAAAGTGATATTGATCGGAAGGTTGGGACGAGATCCTGAAGTGAGATACACGCCTAGCGGCGTTGCAGTGGCCAACTTCACTATCGCTACATCAGAACAGTGGACCAATAGGGATGGCGAAAAGGAGGAGCGCACTGAATGGCATAAGATTGTGGCATGGAAGCGCCTTGGGGAAATTTGCGGTGAGTATCTCCATAAAGGAAGTCAGGTCTACGTAGAGGGGAAATTGCAGACAAAGGCGTGGGAAGACCGTGACGGCAACAAGAGGTACACCACAGAAGTCATCGCCAATGTGATGCAGATGTTGGGCGCTGCAGGCAAAGAGGGAAGGGCAAGATCCACTGATGAGCGTTTCCCTGTGGAAGAACCGATAACAGTTCCTGAAGATGATATCCCTTTTTGACTGCTTGTGGGTCTTGTGGTCAAAAAGGGATCGGATATGTATCCCGGTTCGATCAAGTCCCGTTTTCGACAGTATCCTTGTTGTTCTTAGGGGACGCTATTTCTTCTGGCGATTCGCGAGTGGCCTTCTTGAAGTTCTTAATTCCTTTTCCTATTCCACTACCTATCTCAGGCAGTTTGCCTGCCCCGAAGATAATCAGAATAATAATCAGTATAATGATCAATTCCGGCATGCCTATGCCAAACATCAGCCCTCCTCCTGTCCAACGGGATTAATCATCAAGTTCTTCGGCCAATTGCCTGAATTGAGTGGAGTTACTGAACTCGGCGATGGCCTGGTAGTACTCTAACCAGGCAGACCATAATCTCAGCCATTCCTTGTTGTGCCAGGAGACACTCGATCCCTTTTTTTCTCTTGACATTTCCAAGAAGTCTTCAAATTCTGCACGGCAACTGTCGCACAGATTGAAATCAGAGGAGGGCGGCACCGTAGGGCAGGATGAATCCGTAACGTTCAGATGGTAACCGCACATGGCACATCTGTTTTGACATAGGGAGCACTGGACGATCCTTTGAATCGTTTCGACCTTATGATGATGCACGTCTGCCTGGTGTTTTCGCTTTTTGCTTTCAAGTCGCTCTGTGATGTTGAGGACCTTACTCATGCGGCCTCCCCTGCCAAAAACGTCTGTCCGGTTCAATGATTCGAGTAGAGTATGCCCGCACAACAAAAAAATGGGCATTTCAGCGCCGTTGTCATATCAATCAAGCATATCACCGGGGCCAAATAGAGTCAAGAGGGGTTCACGCAACTTCGTTTTTTCCCATGACATCCAGGGCCGTTTCCCCCAAGGTCGCCAGGTCCGAGGCCACGGTGATTCCAGCTGTCTGAAGGGCCTTTATCTTATCCTCTGCCTTTCCCTGACCGCCAGAGATAATGGCGCCGGCATGACCCATCCGTCTGCCAGGGGGGGCTGTCCGGCCTGCAATGTATGCGATTACCGGTTTGCTGAATTCGTCCTTTATATAATCCGCGGCCTCTTCTTCCGCTGTCCCCCCGATTTCGCCGATGAGCACGACGCCTCTCGTCTCGGAATCTTCTTTGAACCTCCTGAGATGATCGATAAAATCGGTTCCAACGATAGGGTCTCCCCCGATACCGATGCACGTGGATTGGCCAAGACCGGCCTTGGTCAACTGATCGACTACCTCATAGGTCAAGGTACCACTCCTTGATATGATCGCCATATCGCCCTGTCTGTGTATTGCACCCGGCATAATGCCAACCTTGGTCTTCCCAGGGGAAATAATTCCGGGACAATTGGGTCCAATGAGGACCGAGTTCCTGTCTCTCAAAAAGGCGGTAACTTTGACCATGTCAAGAATAGGGATCCCTTCCGTGATACACACGATGACACTCATATCTGCGGAGGCCGCTTCCATGATTGCGTCACTGGAAAATGGAGGTGGGACGAAGATGCAGGAAACATTCACGCCTTCTTTCTCGACGGCCTCTTGGACCGTATTAAACACGGGCACTCCTTCACACTTCTGGCCACCCTTTCCCGGCGTGACGCCAGCGCACACCTTGGTCCCGTAATCAATCATCTGTCTTGTATGAAAGGTCCCTTCCCTGCCGGTGATGCCCTGAACCACCACTCTACTATTCTCGTCAACAAGTATACTCATGATCATCCAGCCCCCAAAACTTGGTCTGCAACCAGATCCGCGGCTTCAGCAATATCCGTTGCCACCAAAAACCTAAGGCCGGACTCACCAATTATCTTTCTCCCTTCGGCCACATTGGTCCCCTCCAATCTGACGATCAAAGGAACCCGGATATCGGTTTTTTTCGCGGCCGCTAGGACACCTCTCGCCAGCACATCACACCTAAGTATTCCTCCAAAGATATTGATAAGTATGGCTTTGACGCGCCGGTCCTCCAAGATGATTTCAAAGCCCTTTGTAATCATTTCCTCGCTGGCTCCTCCACCGACATCTAAGAAATTGGCCGGGTCGGCGCCCGCCAGCTTGATAACGTCCATGGTTGCCATGGCAAGCCCAGCACCATTAACCATAGCGCCAATATTACCATCCAGGCGAATATAGTTGAGGTTATACTCACCTGCCATCAGCTCGAGGGGATCTTTTTCCCTCGGGTCATCAAGTTGTAAGAGTTCCTTCTGTCTAAACAGGGCGTTATCATCAATAATCAGCTTGGCATCTAGCGCCATGGCGCTGCCGGTCTTAGTTATAACAAGAGGGTTGATTTCCAGCATGGAGCAGTCAAAAGTCGTGAAGATCTTATACACATTACGCATGACAGATATCAATTCCTTTATAGCCCCAGGCGACGGTAGCGGACCCAGGCCATAAATCAAGTTTCTTGCCTGGTAAGGCATCCATCCCACCGCAGGGTCAACATCCTCTTGCAGGATAAGTTCCGGGGATTCCGCAGCGACTTCTTCAATTTCCATACCCCCGGCCTGACTGAAGACCATGGTTGGCCTGGCACTAGTCCTGTCAACAATCATGCTTAGATAGAATTCGCGGTCGATCTCAACACCTTCCTCGATGAGGACCTGGTTGACAATGACACCGTCAGGGCCTGTCTGCTTGGTTACCAAGGGCCTGCCAAGGAGTGTCTCTGTGGCAGTGACCACCTCATACGGATAATGCGCCACTTTGACACCGCCACCTTTGCCTCGTCCGCCAGCATGGACTTGGGCCTTGACCACCCAGGGGGGGCCGTTTATGATTTGAACTGCCTTAGCGGCATGATCCTGGGCTGTTACCAGCTGGCCATTGGGAACCGGTATCCCCGATTCCGCAAAGATGTCCTTAGCTTGATATTCGTGTAATTTCATAGTGTTAATGCTCCAATCCACAGGGTTCATGTCAGATATCAGACTTTCACCCTACCATCAAATAAGGGAGGGAATCTGATGATCCGTACATGGCAAAGGATCATTTGGCAGTTTCTGACCAAAAACTATAATTGCTCCTCAACGTCAAAAAAGATCAAAGTTTTGACCGTAGGAATACATTAAATATTTTGAGGATTAAGGTTATTTCCTGACACAGAGATTGGCGGAAAAGACAGTTTACGTTTAATCTTAAATGAAAAAACCCGGTGCTACAGGCCAGGGTATTTTACACTTAAGTAAACACATTTTCGCGATAATACCTCAGCTCTTTGATGGATTCCCTGATGTCGCTCATTGCCAGATGAGCCTTCTGTTTCTTGAAAGGGGCCAGAGTTGGGTACCACCTCTTGACGAGCTCCTTGACAGAACTTACATCAATGTTGCGGTAGTTCAAAAACGCCTCCAGTCGGGGCATATACTTCACCAGGAACCTACGGTCGAGCGATATGGAATTCCCGCAAAGCGGGGACCGTCCTTTCTCGCTGTATCGGGACAAGAAATCCATTGTTAGCTGTTCAGCAAGCCGGCAATCGCAGGTTGAGGCCCTGGCTCGGTCCAGAAGTCCTGATTCTTTGTGGTGCTTCCGGCTCCATTCCTCCATTGAAGAAAAGATATGCTCAGGGTGGTTTATTGCAATGTCGGGACCCTCGGCAACAATTTCAAGGCGGTCGCCGGTCACAATTGATCCTATCTCAAGAATCACATATTTTTCTGGATCAAGCCCGGTCATTTCCAGGTCTATCCAGATCAGATGATCCTTCAACTCAGGCTCCTTTGTCTGTAAATCTCGTCGTCCGCAAAGATAACATAAAGGCCTATCAGTCTGCCAGTGAAAAGCTGCCTTTCCAGGTCGCCGGCAAGAGGGCGGACCATCGAATTTCCCTGCCCTCTGTGTGATATTGACCGTTTATCATAATTGCTGTAAAGAGTAAACGTGTAAAGATATCTGTATCAATTGACGTGGGTAATGGACCGAGGCGTGGAGACCAACTCACAACAGGTTTCAGCATATCAGGGGCCTTAAGGACCATTGTTGATTTTTCACAATCACTTGAAACGTTGGTTCCTTTCCTGGGCCCTGATCTGGAGGGCAGTATTTTATGGATAAGATGATCATTGAAGGTGGTAGGCCGTTAAAAGGGAAGGCAAAAGCCAGTGGGGCAAAAAACGCGGCACTTCCCATTATTGCGGCTTGCCTTTTGACCGGAGGCCGGCATTGCCTGTACAATATTCCCGCTCTTAGAGATATTGATACCATAAAGAGAATTATGTCAAAGCTCGGGGTAGTGTTTCGCTATGAGGATGGGGCCTTTGAAGTGAGAACCGATAACGTGGGCAGCTATGAGGCCCCGTATGATTTGGTGAAAACGATGAGGGCCTCAATTCTTCTCCTTGGTCCTCTCCTGGCCCGATATGGCAAGGCTAGGATATCTCTTCCAGGAGGTTGCGCAATAGGGGCGCGGCCGGTCAATCTGCACCTGAATGCCCTGTCTGCCATGGGTGCGGAAGTCTCTTTGGATCACGGCTATATTAACGCCAGGGCTGACGAGCTGAAGGGCACCAATATCTTCTTTGACACACCCACCGTCACTGGCACCGAAAACATCATGATGGCCGCCGCAATCGCCCACGGTAAGACAGTTTTGGAAAACGCTGCCAATGAGCCCGAGGTACAAGATCTCGCCAGGATGTTGCGTGGCATGGGGGCTGATATCGAAGGGGATGGGACTGACACTATTGTTATCCATGGGGTGAAGGACCTGCGACCGGCCCGGCATACGATAATACCCGACAGGATTGAGGTCGGGACCTTCATGATCGCAGCGGCCATGACCGGGGGCGAGGTAGAGGTCGAGGGATGCCGTCCCGAACATTTAGGGGCGCTTATCGAAAAACTGGAGGCTGCCGGCGCAAGCGTGAAGGTGGGAGGCGAAAGCCTTTTGATCAAAGGCCCCGACATCATTGAAAGCGTGGATATAAAGACCATGCCGTTCCCCGGTTTTCCTACAGATCTCCAGGCCCAGTTTATGTCTCTCATGTGCGTCGCAAGAGGATGGAGTATGATCAGAGAAACCATATTTGAAAACAGGTTTATCCATGTAAGCGAACTAAGGAGGATGGGTGCAGACATAGAAATTAACGGCAGTCAAGCCCTGGTCAAGGGAAAAGATCGCCTCCTTTCAGCTCCGGTTATGGCCACTGACCTCCGGGCCAGTGCCTCCCTTATCCTGGCCGGGCTAATTGCAGAAGGCGGCAGAACCGAGGTGCACAGGATTTACCACCTGGACAGGGGCTACGAGGCTTTGGAAGAAAAATTCAGAAACCTGGGGGCCGCCATACGGCGAGAAAAGGGGTAGGATGTTCAATCGCCCCCTGATACCTATGCTTATCTGTTTCGCAGGGGGAATAGTGGTCGCATATGAATTCCTGCCCTCCTGTCCTGGGTATATGTTGCCATTATTCCTCCTCGTCTTTCTGTGCCTGTTGGCCGTGCTTTTCACATCTTCCGGGTCAAGGATTCTCTGCCTTCTCGTCACGTTTTTTCTGACCGGTATTATCTTAGAGCAGACCCAGCATCGACCATCTCAAGTCATGCCCCTGGCAGTTCAGCGCAAAATAGTAAATATCGAGGGCACTGTCCTTGATCCGATAAAGGTTATTAATAAGATGGCAAGGCTGAAGGTTAGGGCCCACAGGTTATTCATCGAAGGGAAAAGCATGGCCATAAACGAGAATCTCTTGGTGAGCGTATATGATCACGTTGTTCATTTTCGGCCTGGAGACAAGATATATTTTCCTGCCCGTTTGAGGCCCTTTAGAAACTTCAACAATCCGGGTCGATATGACTACGAGTCAGCAATGAAATTAAAGGGGTTTTCATGTGCCGCGTCGGTCTCTGACGGAAGGTTTGTGGTGCCCATGGGAACCGGGCATATGCCCTTCCCTGGCGGACTGCTTGAGAGGATTAAACGTCCCGTCAGGAATTTCTTCAAAGAGAAACTCAACTCGCAGAACTACGCCCTCTATTGTGCCCTTATCTTGGGGGAACACCAGGGTATCGACCATGACTTTAGAGAGCCCTTTAATAAGACTGGGCTGGGACACATGCTTGCCGTTTCAGGTCTACATATTGGGCTTGTGGCCTGGATGGCCTTTTCTTCCTTCAAAGGAATCTTATCCCGGTCCTACAAGCTGGCCCTCAAGACCGACGTCCGCAAGCTGGCGGCCCTTTTGACCTGTGTTCCAGTCATTGGCTATGTACTCCTCGCAGGATGTCAGGTGTCGAGTCAACGCGCCATGATTATGGCCCTGGTCTTTCTCTGGTCTTTTGTCCTGGGACGGGAGAGAGATGTATGGTCCACTCTTGCCCTTGGTGCTCTACTCATCCTGGCAATCGACCCCCATGCCATTTTTGGCATTCCCTTTCAGCTTTCATTTTCCGCAGTGACAGGCATACTCTGGTTTATGCCCCTTATCTTGGATATGATTCCAAAGTCCGACAAGGAGCGAGAAGGAGTGAACGGGGTTCTTGACCGCCTCCTCGTTTATTTTGTGGGTCTTATTGGGATGACTCTTTGCGCCACGATCTTTATTCTGCCAATCATTTCCTTCTATTTCCACAGGATTTCTCTTGTGAGCATTCCGGCCAATATAACAGTCATGCCCTTGCTCGGGCTCTGGGTCATACCTCTTGGATTGCTCTGTTGTGCAACCTTGCCCTTTTTTCCACAATTGGCCGAGGTTTTCGTCCAGCTTGGTGCATGGGGCTTGAATATAATGACGGAAATGATCCGGTTTTGGTCCAACCTGCCCTTTTCAAGTCTGTGGACCATAACGCCCAACTTCTTCGAGGCGGCCATATACTACAGCCTTATTTTACTGATTTTCTCTTTCAAACGCCTGAAGTGGGCAAAGACGGGGATCTTGATTCTTGCCTTTCTTACTGTCGTCGATATCGGTTACTGGACCCTTAGGGTGTGCTTTAACAGGGACCTTAGGGTGACTTTTCTTGACGTAGGGCAGGCCAATGCGGCCCTGGTCGAGTTTCCTGGTGGAAAAAAGATGCTGATAGACGGCGGAGGCCTTCCCCGTGGCAGCTTTGATGTCGGCAGGATGGTTGTTGCCCCGTACCTCTGGCATTCAAAGATCCTTCATATTGATTACCTGGTCCTGAGCCATCCCCAGGCGGACCATATGAATGGGCTCCGTTTCATTGCCAGGGCGTTTGATCCCGAAGAATTCTGGTACAACGGAGATGAGAGAAAAACGCCGGCTTTCATGGAGTTAATGACCATTATTGAGTCAAAGCAGGTCAAGAATTTCCTCCCGGCAAACCTCGCCGAAGGGAGGGAGATCAATGGCGCCAGGATTGAGGTCTTACATCCTGACCCAAGTTCACATTCACCGGGGCTTTTTGATGGTAAGGCAAGATTTAACGACAACTCCTTGGTGCTTAAGGTGTCTTATGAAGGACGGTCTTTTCTCTTTCCTGGGGATTTGGAGCAGCCAGGCGAAGACGTCCTTATATCAAACGCAGGCAATGCTCTTAGGAGTGATATTCTCCTCTCTCCTCATCACGGAAGCAGGAGTTCAAGCTCTGAAGAATTCCTGAGGATTGTGGCCCCCACTATTTGTGTGATCTCTTCAGGAGAGGGGAATTTCTTTGGCTTCCCCCATGAACAGACTATCAGCAGGCTTCAAGACATAGGTTGCATTATTGTCAGAATTGACATGGTAGGCGCGGTGAAATGCACGGTCGGTGCGGGCAAATTCGAAGTCAGGACATTCATGCAGGGCGACGATGATTTCTTGCGCTTTTGAACCTGTTTGCGATTTAGAGTCTGATATCTGAGACTGAGAAAAGCTTTAGACGACTACTGTTTTGTCAGTCATGGACTGTAGACAACAGGCTCGTGTTTTTGTCTTGACTTGGAGGATGTGGTCGTGTATACTGCTAGCTTATTCTATCCTTAAAGGAGTAAGCACCTGTGTATGCGATTATTGAGACAGGCGGTAAACAGTACCGGGTGGCTTCGGGTAATGAAGTCAAACTTGAATATTTGCATGGGGAGTTGGGGGATGCTGTCACATTTGACAAGGTCCTCCTGACCGCTGACGGTGCAAACATCAGCATAGGCCGCCCCTATCTCGATAATTCCAGGGTTGTTGGGCGCATTACCCGTCAGGGTAAAGACAGAAAGGTCGTGGTCTTTAAGTACAAAAGGAGAAAAGGCTATCGCCGAACACGTGGGCACAGGCAGCATTTCACTCTTGTCCGCATCGAAAACATTGAGACATAAGCTCAAAAGGGCCTTTACAAGAGGTATGTATGGCACATAAAAAAGCAGGCGGCAGCTCTCGGAACGGTAGAGACAGCGCCGGTCAGAGATTGGGCATAAAGAGATTTGGCGGCCAGAAGGTCCTTGCGGGCAGTATCCTTATCCGGCAGAGGGGTACCAAGATCCACCCCGGAAACAATGTAGGTCTAGGGCGGGATTATACCATTTTCGCCAAAATTGACGGAACCGTCGCCTTTGAACGCTTTGGCAAGGATCGGAAAAGGGTCAGTGTCTACGCCGCATAACTGAATGACGGACCCGCCTCGTCTTGTTCTTCGCGCAAGACTATTGTGCATCCGTTTTCGGCCTGAGTAAAGACATCCCCATGTCATCCTAATCACTTTGACGCTGGGTTTTTAGAGCCGAGCTTCCAAACATATAGGGTCGAGATATTTCTCAATAAGATAGACACCACGGAGGACGTTGTTGTTCAAGACAATAAATGGGGTAAGAATCTAGCCTTTTGAGCATAAGACGCTTTGACGCGTTGGGGTCTCTTTCGGCAAAGCCGCAAAAACATCCTCACTTTATCAACCGGCAGGTTCGCCACGAGATCCAGCGCAGGACAGCCCCATAAGACAGCCTCTCCAAAGACTGTGTTCCCTGTACTGCCTAAACCAGACCCATGTTTATCGTGCGGGGCGTGTGCTACGAGCTATGAAGAATTTGTGATGCGGATTTGCCTAAAGAGACCCCAATGCGTCCGTAACCAGCTTACATTTGTTTCAAAGGGCTAGAGCGTTACAAAATGGGCTTTTTGGATGAGGCTGTCATTACGGTCAAGTCTGGAGACGGGGGAAGCGGCTGCGTCAGTTTCAGGAGAAAGAAATTCATACCAAGGGGCGGACCCGACGGCGGCAATGGTGGAGACGGCGGGGGCATTGTCATAAGAGCTACAAAGAGGCTCCACAG
>JAXHTA010000400.1:0-3833 GCA_034190285.1 Thermodesulfobacteriota bacterium
AGAATCCAGCCCAGGCCTTACGGATGTCCTGCTTGGAAACTACTCCTGGCGTGATGTGATAAAAACAGTGACGGATATCATAATCGGCAAAATGGAACCTGATGACGTGATGTTTACGCCCGGCCTTGACAATCTACACATTATAACGAGCGGCACAGTAACTCCCAATCCCACTGAATTGATTGATTCAGAACGATTGGGCGATTTCATAAAGGAGGCAAAAAGAGACTATGATATAGTCATCTTCGACACGTCGCCTGTCCTTTCCGCTGCCGACTCGACAATACTGGGAACAAAGGCGGACGGCGTGCTCCTTGTTTATCGTATAGGCAAAGTATCGAGAGGACTCTTGAAAAGATCGGCTACGCAACTTTCCCAGGTAAACTGCAACATCATAGGAGCGGTCCTGAATGGTATGAAGGCAGAAGTCAGCCCTGATTTTCAGGATTTCAAGCACTACAAATACTACTATTCTCATGAAGAAGAGCCGCAGACACGAAAACTAAGTATGGGCTTATTCTCATTTTTACACAAAATAATACCTGGGAAGAATACTCCTATGGAATCGATAGGAGCCGATGAAACGCACAAGCAATCGAAGACAGGCATCAGGCAGAAAATCACTCCTGCTAAGCTATTGCTGATACTGATCTCTCTGTGTTTTTTAATTGTTGGTCTGTTGTGGCAAAACGGCTTTCTGCCAATTGACGGATACCTGTTAAATAGGCAAGCCGAGCCGGATGTAAGTGAGGGTGTTACACTTGAAAGTGGGCCTCTGCCGCCTGATAAGACGCAAAGAGCATCCGCTTCTATTTCCGCAGGTCCAGCCCAGTCCCCTCCGCCCGACTCCGCCTCAGATACCGACCCGGATCCCTCCCGTATCATGACCATAAGGTATCCTTATTCTCTCTGCATAGGGTCTTTCAAGAATTTAAGAGAGGTTGAGGATTCCCTTTTGGCTTTTGAGAAAAAGGGCCTCAACCCTTATTGGACCCGGGTAGACCTTGGCGACAAGGGGATATGGTTTAGGGTGTTTACGGGGTTTTTTTCCACCCGGGAGGAAGCCGATAAATTCAGGAATACCAATAAAATATCCGAGTACCGTATTCTGAAAACCGCCTACACCTTACAAATTGGAGAGTATTCATCCAAAGAAGGGCTGGACCACATTATTTCCGCCTTGAAGAGCACCGGTTGCTCTCCCTACTTCATCGGAAATCCCAACGAAAAATACCGACTCCTGATCGGTGCTTTTGTGACGCAGGAGGCCGCGAATGAACTGTCCCACAGAGTAAAAGAGACCGGTACCGACTGTAGAATAGTCTCAAGGTAGGTACTGTTCAACATGAAGCAAATCTCCGGACAGACAAATATTCAGCTCCTCTTCCCCCTGGTGATACTCCTTCTCGCTTCTCTTGCCCTCGCTTACATGATTCCCAACCTCTCGGGTAAGCAAGCGCTGGCTCTGGGAGGGTGTATCATTTTTTTTGTCGTATGCCTGATAAGCACAGAGACAGCCCTCTACTTCCTCATCTTTTCCATGCTGCTCAGTCCAGAGTTTATTGTCGGATCTACCGGAGGAGCCTCCCTTGGCCGCGGCGTCACCCTCAGACTCGATGATTTCATAATCCTGATTATCGGGTTTGGCTGGCTGGTAAAAATGGCTGTCCACAAACAACTGGGGCTTTTTCTGAAAACACCGCTGAACAAGCCTATCGGTTACTATATTATCGCCTGCCTGACCTCCACACTGTTAAGTGCCATCTTTGCCAATGTCGACTTAAAGACCGGCTTGCTTTTCGTGCTCAAGTATTTTGAATACATGTTTATCTACTTTATGGTGGCCAATCATCTCAGAGACAAAAAGCAGATGCGAAAATACTTGTGGGCAATGCTGGCCACCTGCATATTTGTTTCGGTTATCGGGATGTTCCAGATTCCCGAAGGTGGGAGGGTCTCCGCCCCCTTCGAAGGAGAGATGGGAGAGCCGAATACCTTTGGCGGTTATCTAGTTTTTATGGTCTGTATCGCCATGGGCCTGTCCTTGACTGCCATGACACTGCGAGACCACTTGATGTACGGAACCATAGTAATACTGTTCGCGGCACCGTTACTTTTTACCCAGTCCAGGAGTTCATATCTCGCGGCTATCCCCGCCTTGCTGGCCTTTGTCTGGTTGTCCGACAAGAAACGACGGGTCATTGCGGTGCTCATCCTTGTTGGCTTTCTTTTACCTTTTGTTGCCCCGAATCCGGCGAAACAAAGGGTTGCCTATACTTTTACACAGGGCAGGGACCGGTCCAACGTGGTAGAGATATTCGGCGTCAAGCTCGATACATCAACCACTGCCCGACTTAGCAGCATGAAAAATGTTGCCGCTGACTGGATCAGGCATCCCTTTTTCGGTTTTGGAGTAACCGGATATAAATTTGTGGATGCACAGTATTTCAGGGTACTCATTGAAACAGGAATCTTCGGGCTGGTTACGTTCTTTATCCTTATTTACGCTATATTCCGGCAGGCATATCATGTCTGTAAAAAAACTGCGGAACCCTTTGAAAAGGGCCTGTGTATGGGTTTTATTGCCGGTTTTGTCGGACTGTTGGTCCACTCGATTGGCGCAAACACCTTTATTATTGTGCGGATAATGGAACCGTTCTGGTTCGTACTGGCCATGGTTATCATGTTACCGAACCTAAGGTCAGAAGGGACTATTGAAACACGTTCCGTGTGAAAAGTCTGTCGCAAGACAGTCTGCCGCAGAGAAAAAATGGTAACTGCTCATTAAATAACTTGACTTTGTATAAAATAAGCTTATCATGACAGTTAGAATTAGTGGGCCGGTTTCTTTCTATGGGAAAGACCCATTTGTCAAAAGTGGCGTCCTGAAGTCTGGAACTGGAGAATCTATTTGAAAGGAGGACGCAATTATGGCTAATGGTATCGTGAAATGGTTTAATGAGCGCAAAGGCTATGGCTTTATCGAGCAGGAAGACGGTCCTGATGTATTCGTTCATCACTCAGGAATCAATGGGACCGGTTTCAGCTCTCTCAGAGAAAGCGACCGTGTTACTTTTGACATCGAGCAAGGTAAAAAGGGCCCCGCTGCAGTGAATGTCACCGTAGTGTAGCCCATTCACTCGTTCATAGGGTTCAGGGACCAAGGGGCAATCCGATAATGCTAGACCGCTTGTTTAATGGCGATTGAAGCGCCTGGACTCAGCCTGCTTAAAGCCCGTCAATCCATGTGAACTGTGAAAACCACGCTATTTGCTCTGAGGAAAAATGGGCATTCCAACAATTTGTGATGGGGTGCCTTTTTTTTGTGACCCGCTCAAATGAGATGCGCCGTGGAAACATCCGCAGTCGTAAGAATTTAGCCTTTTGAAAATAACTGCTTTGACCCGTAGAAATCTCTCCTGGCAAAGCCTTATAAAAATATCCTCATTTTGTCAAATGGGAGTTGGCCACGAAATCCAGCGCAAAACAGCCCCATAGCTCAGCCTCCCCAAGGCCTTCTCCATGTTCTGCCTAAGGCCCCCCCTGTTTATGGCCCAAAGGGCGTGCCACGAGCTGTGAAGAGTTTGTGATCTGCTTTGCCAGAAGAGATCTGCACGGGTCCGCAATTAGCTTGCGTTTTGTTCAAAGGGCTTAACGAGTTACCCTCAGTCTTTTTTCCATTCTCGGTCGCCCAAATAGTGATTAATGCCCATCCGGCGCCGGAGACGCGACACGATTGAATGGGTTAGTCCTTACCGCCAGTGAAAACAGGTACGGATATCTTTCCTTCAAGTGCTCCATATATTTCACCCACTGACGAGCTAATGGTCCAT
>JAXHTA010000401.1:0-3832 GCA_034190285.1 Thermodesulfobacteriota bacterium
CTCACAGCAGCGCTTATCAGTGCGGGCGCTCCCATTCTGTTTTATGCTTCCGGTGAACGGGACAGACAAATTGAGGAGTTGGTGAAAGAAGCCGTTGAGGACGAAGCAATATACCTGGTTGGAAATCTGAACCAGCGGCTAACACTCATAATTAACGATCTAATCGCTACGTATGCAGAAACTCCTACCTCCAGTCAGAGAGAACACCTCAAGAGAACAGCCCACCTGATCAAGGCCAATCCCTTTCTGCGCGCCATCAATTACATAGGGGCTGACCGCCGCATCATCTTCATTTCCCCAATGGATACAAAGAACAGAGTCGTGGGGCTGAAGGCTGAGACCTCCGCTCCGCAGGAGGCAATGGAGAGAGCCTTGTCTTCCAGTCGACCATATCTGTCAAGGCCTTTCGAGATAGTTCAGGGGGAACCAGGTTATTCATTGATGATACCCTGTGCTGATGACACCATCTTCGAAGTCCTATTTACGGCAAAAGACGTATTCAGAAAGGGCGGTCCTCTCAGACACAGGAATGATATTGCCATGCGGGTTTCAGATGGATCCATATCGGTCTTTCAGTCTCTTGAATATGGGAATCGGCTTCTGGCATTAGAGGAATACATGGCCGAGACGGAGGCCATGCTCCTCAATAGGACAATGCTCTTAGATGCCCTGCCCACTGACAGCTTGAGTTCCAAGGCTTCCTATCACTGGAGACCAGTGGCTGGGGGAGGCGTTGTCATATCTTCTATATTGCTGTTCTTTATTGTTCTTTTGCAGGCCTTTAACATCAGGACTCGCAAGAAGGCGGAGGAGGAGCTTGAACAGCTAAGAAATGAAGGGCAGACTATACTTGACTCGGTGCCTGCATTGATCTTTTTCAAAAACAGAGAAAACTGCTTCATTCGCGTCAACAAGGCGCTTGCTGAGGTCACAGGTCTAACTAAAGAGGAGATAGAGGGGAAAAGTGCCTTTGATATTTATCCTGATCAGGCAGATGATTACTGGAGAGACGATAAAGAGGTAATGGCCTCGGGAAACCCAAAAAGAGATATTTTTGAGCCTGTTCAGAGTCCCGATGGAATTAGATGGGTCAATACGTATAAGATTCCATATATAGATCAAAGGGGGGATGTAATCGGGGTAATCGGTTTTTCCATTGATATTACCGACGCCAGAACAGCCCGAGAGGAGATCATCAAGTCCAAAAAGGAGTGGGAGAGGACATTTGACGTTATTGAAGACTCCATAACCATAGTTGACAAGGAAATGCGTATAACTAGAACCAATACCGCTTCAGCGAAGAAATTGAATTGTCATCCGAAAGATATGATTGGAAAACAATGCCACGAAGTACTTTGGGGAGAGTCAGAGCCTTGTGATTGGTGCCCGGCACTAAAGGGCCATGAGGAAAGCGAAATGCGTTCCACTAACAGCATATATTCACATTCAGGCAGGACCTTCCATGTCACCGTATCTCCGATGTTTTCTAACTCAGGTGATTTTATAGGCATTGTCGACATCGCCAGAGATATCACAGAACAAGAAAGACTAGAGACCTTGCTCCAGCATGCCCAGAAAATGGAAGCCATTGGCACCATGGCCGGAGGGATCGCTCATGACTTCAACAATATTCTTGCAGCAATTATCGGGTATACGGAACTGGCCATTGAAGCCTCCGAAAGGTCAAGCAGAGTATACACTGATCTAGAGCAGGTACTCTCGGCAGGCAACCGTGCCAAGGAGTTAGTGAAGCAGATCCTTATCTTCAGCAGACAGAGTAAAGCTGTGCGGAGACCTTTAGAAATCGGCATTATCGTAAAAGAAGTCCTTAGATTTCTAAGGTCGTCAACACCAACGACCATCGAGATTCGACAGCACATCGAGCCTGACAGAGGAAGAGTCATGGCCGATCCGACCCAGGTCCATCAGGTTGTAATGAACCTTTGCACCAATGCGGTTCAGGCCATAGGCAGGAAAGGCGTGCTTGAGGTGAAATTGGTTTGTGAAGAAGTTGATCGGCAGGTAGCGGAGCGTGTGCACGGCCTGAAACAGGGACCCTATCTGAAGCTCACAGTCACAGATACAGGCTGCGGCATGGATCATGAGATTATGGAAAAGATCTATGACCCATATTTCACGACAAAGGGGATCGGAGAGGGTACGGGTCTTGGGCTTGCGGTGGTTCATGGCATTGTCAAAGAATGTGGTGGGGCCATTTCAGTGGAAAGTGCGCGGGGAATGGGCAGCACCTTTACCGTTTTTATGCCTGAGGCAGGGGAAAGCGGACTGGAGACCGAAGCGGAGGCGTTGAGCCCGGTTCCTATGGGAAAAGGGCGAATCCTCTTGGTGGATGACGAGGCTGCCTTGGTCGATATCTGGACAAGCTCCCTGGAAGGGCTTGGATATCAGGTTGTGGGAAAAACGTCCGGCCTTGAAGCACTGAGGGCATTTCACTCACAGCCGTATCTCTTCGATCTGGTGGTCACAGACCTGACCATGCCCAATGTGACCGGCATGGAACTTGCAAAAGAGGTCATGGCAACCAGACCTGATTTGCCCGTCATCCTTTGCACCGGCTTCAGCGAATCGATCAAGGAAAAAGAGGCAGAGGAGGCAGGAATTCGGGAGCTTTTATTAAAACCAGTGACCAGAGGTGCTCTGGCACAGGCCATCAGGAGATCACTGGGAGGATGAATAACCGGAGTGGCATGTGTATTGATCATTGATGACGACAAAATGCTTTGCGATATCCTGTCCAGAAGGGTCAGGGAGATAGGACACGATGTGTCATGTGAAATGACTCTGGAGGGTGGTATCAAAAGGGCAAAGTCAGAAGAATTCGATGTAATATTTCTGGATGTACAGATGCCGGATGGAAACGGCCTGGATTCCCTGCCCCTATTTCAGGCGATGGCCGCATCACCGGAGGTGATCATCATCACCGGTGAAGGCAGACCGGATGGGGCCGAACTTGCGATCAAGAACGGGGCCTGGGATTACATCGAAAAGGCAAGTTCCATCAGAACGATGATCCTGCCGCTTATGCGAGCCCTTGAATACCGGAAGGCCAAAAAGGCCAAAAAGGCCCAGGCATGCCTGAAACGGGATGGTATCATAGGAGACAGTATAAGGATGAAAAACGCCCTGGACCTTCTGGTCCAGGCCGCAAACAGCGCTGCAAATGTGCTCATAAGTGGTGAAACGGGAACAGGCAAGGAACTCTTCTCGTGGGCTATCCATCAAAACAGCCCACGTGCGTCCAATAATTTCATAGTGGTTGATTGCTCCGCCCTACCTGATACTCTGGTTGAGAGCATGCTTTTCGGGCATGAAAAGGGGGCCTTTACAAGTGCGGACAGGGCCAGGGAAGGTCTGATACAGCAGGCCGACGGGGGCACGTTATTTCTTGATGAGGTGGGAGAACTGCCTCTTAAGGTGCAGAAGGTATTCCTCCGGGCGGTTCAGGAGCGCCGTTTCCGTCCCATCGGCGGGTGCCGGGAGATAAATAGTGATTTCAGGATCATCGCTGCAACCAATCAAGACCTTAATGAAATGGTAAGACGAGGTCGGTTTCGTAAAGACCTCCTGTTTAGACTCCTATCCCTCACTATTGATCTTCCCCCCCTGAGGGAACGCCCCGAAGACATCAAAGAGCTTGCCGTATATCATCTGGCGAGGCTTTCAGACCGTTACGGTACGGCGAGGAAAGGATTCTCTCCCGAATTCTTCGAGACATTGACTCTATACGATTGGCCTGGTAATGTCCGGGAGCTTTTCAATTCTTTGGAAAAGGCACTTGTGTCATCTCATGATGAGCCAATCCTGTTTCCTC
>JAXHTA010000402.1:0-3818 GCA_034190285.1 Thermodesulfobacteriota bacterium
ATTACGGAATCTGAATTTCTTGAAAATCGCAAGAATTGCTTTAGGTCAATGGACACCGACAAAAACGGTTTTCTTAGCAAGGATGAGTGGAAAACATGTTGCATGAAAACAGGGCCCAGAACGGGCAAAAAGTGCCCATACATGAAAAATAAAATGAAATAATAAGCACGAGAGTGAGAAACGGCCAAGTTCTTTAAGCCCCACCTTCGATGTCGTCTACATTACCTCAAGAAACCGTCCTGTCCCGGCGGCACACTTGTCATTCAGGATAAAGTCCGCGACGGTTCCGTCCCCATTGAGATTGATGACCGTGTTGTCCTGGCCCCCTATGTCGATAAGCGCCCTTACGCTTGAATTCAGATAGTGGACTCCCCTTGCATGACAACTTAGTTCCGTGATGGTTCTGTCTGCAAATGAAATCGAAATCCTTCCGTATCCTGTGCCTACTACCTGACGAACATCTTTACTTTCGTATCCACCCCTATCCAGTACATTTTCAAATACTGTTTCCCCGGCCTCTATAATGGAATAAGAAACCAATTCACTAGTTGTTCAAAAGCACGGATTTTGAGGTCAGTGACCCAACGTCTATGCCTGTAAACACTGCCTGGGCCTTTGGCATTTTTTGCACCTTCAGCATCGGGATACGATTTGCGGCGCTTTTACGGTATGGATGGAACTCTCAGACCGCAAATGGGTTTTGTCATTGAATATCAAAAGGTTGTGCACCTAATCGCAATAAGTACAGGGTTGGCGAATTCCATCATCCAGACAATTCAGGGTTTACATAACCTGGATAATCCGATTTGGAAAACTGGAATTTCCGATATTCTCAGCAGCTTTTATTGGAAAACCCAATTGCATTCTTGAAAGGACTATTCTATTCTGGAATAGTGTCTTTTAGAGCGTGTTCCGTTTATTATTACTTTTTTCGGTCAAGAAGCTATCCCAACCGGAAGCAGGCCTTATTGTGACGGGAAATGGGGTTTTTAGGGGCCGTATTGAGGGCAAGTTTGCTCCCCAAATCAAGTAAAAACTCAATTCTTTAGACTGCCTCAGAACAAGCGGAAAGGCCGGCCTTTTATGGAATGGGTCTCCTATTGGGCTGCCCTCGGGTGAATTTTATTGCAACGCCGCTGTTTTCTCTTAGATAAGGCAAGGCCTTGGGGCCTTTAAAAAGAGAGCCCAACATGGCCCCCTGAATAGGAGTATATATCCAGACTTTTTGAGAAGTTACGATTAGTCTTGCGAACTTCCCGTTCATAAGTCAAATTGCCCTTCGGTCGGATGAACCTTAAAGTCCTTTTCATGAGCCGCAGTTGGCTTTACCCCGTATCCATGCCCTTTCAGTTGACAAGGTTGGTTGGGCCGTGTTAATCCTTTGATTGATCATGGAAATCTATGCCCTCTTGACGTGGTTGTTTAATCAAGAATAGATGACGGAAAGGAGACCAAGTATGGCTGATCTACTGCAAGTTACGGACGAGAATTTTGATGAGGAAATCATCAATTCCGATATCCCTGCCATGGTTGATTTTTGGGCAGAGTGGTGCGGTCCATGCAGGATGGTAGGCCCCGTGGTGGAGGAATTAGCCCAGGATTACAATGGCAAGATAAAGATTGCCAAAATGAATGTGGATGAGAGCCGCCAGACGCCGGCTCGATTCGGCATCAGGAGTATTCCTACACTTATTCTTTTTAAGGGCGGGGAAGTAGCCAACACAATCGTCGGGTCACATCCTAAGGATTTCATAGATGAGGCACTGAAGAAGCTGTTGTAAGGATTCACAATCAGCCCTTTAGCCCCGGCAAGAGGCAAGAAGCTGGGGCGTGTTTCTGGAAATTCATTATTTGTATGGAAGATTTGATCATCATAGGTGCAGGGCCTGCCGGACTCACGGCGGGCCTTTACGCCTCAAGGGCACGTCTTAGAACCACTTTGCTGGAACGAGTCGCGGCCGGCGGCCAGATTCTGACCACGGACTTAGTCGAAAACTATCCAGGCTTTCCAGAGGGGATCTCGGGCTTTGAACTAGTGGACAGGATGAAACGCCAGGCCGAGAAATTCGGCCTCGTGATCCAGAACCAGGAGGTCACCCGATTGGAACTCTCGCCAGAAAAGAAGGTGGTTGTGACCGACAAAGGTAACCTGGAATGCAGAAGCTTGATTCTGGCGTGCGGTGCGGTCCCGAGAAGGCTTGGGGTTGAAGGTGAAGGGCCTTTTACAGGCAAAGGGGTCTCTTACTGTGCCACCTGTGATGGACCTTTTTACAGGGACCGGGATGTCGCCGTGATCGGGGGGGGCAATACGGCTGTGGAAGAGGCCCTATTCTTGACGCGGTTCGCCTATAAGGTCCACCTTGTGCATCGTAGGGACAAATTAAGGGCCACTAAATTGCTCCAAGATCGGGCCATGGCGGAGCCGAAGATAGCAATCATATGGGACACTGTTCCGTTAAGGTTCATTGGCGAAGCGGCAGTAGACGGAATAGATCTGAAAAACGTGAAGACAGGCGAAACCTCACACCTTGCGGTTCATGGGATATTTGTATTTATTGGCTATGACCCAAATAACGAGTTGGTAGAAGGCCTGTTGGACCTGGATGAGCATGGCTTTGTGATCACGGACAATGAGATGCGGGTCTCTGTACCCGGCGTGTTTGCCGCCGGGGATATCAGATCCAAGTCTCTTCGCCAGGTAACTACGGCCGTTGGTGAAGGCGCCGCGGCCGCCTTTGCAGCCGAGCAATATCTTGAAGGCCTCAAATAGGCTGAAGTCATTATGCACAACCTCGGATTAACACAAAAATTCTGTACCTGGATTTTCTTTGCCATGTTGTTTGTGGGGTGTGGGCACGTGGCGCAGTCTGTTCAGGAAGAAGAGACTCCCGCCCAGCTCATGAGCGAGGGCCTGCAATACATGGATAGGGGGCACAATGAAGCGGCCGCCGAGGCGTTTCAGAAGATAAAAGACAGATATCCTTACAGCAAGTTCGCTGTGGAGGCTGAACTCAAGCTGGCCGACGCCCTTTTTGAGAGGTGGCTTTATGATGAAGCCTTTGATGCCTACAGTGAGTTTGAGCGGCTGCATCCCAAGAATCCAAACATCCCGTACGTCATATACCAGAGAGGCATGTGCCATTTCGAACAGGTGAGTACAGTTGATAGAGATCAATCGCATACACTTCAGGCAAAAAAGGAGTTTGAGCGTCTGGTCAAAAAATTCCCGGATAGTAAGTATGCCAGCATGGCGTCCAGGAAGACAAGAAGATGTTACATGAATCTGGGGGAACATGAATTGTATGTTGGCCACTTCTATTACAGAACGAAAAATTATGGGGCAGCTGTAGGAAGGTACCTCTATATCTTGAATAACTACCCCGACCTGGGCCAGTATCACGAGGCCCTTGAGTCTCTGAGCAAATGCAGGGCAGCACTGACGGAGGAAGAGGGAAGTAAATGAGCTGGTGAAGATCCGCGTCCAGAGGACCCGGCTTTTCAGGGCGAAGCGAACTTAAAGGAGGTTAGGTATGGCCGAAGAAGCCGCACGGAAAGTCAGACTTAGAAGGCTGTTGTTTTTTATCATCCTTTTCTTTTTTCTCTGTGGCGTCGGCGCAGCCTATTACTCCACCACCCGTGAGGGTCGTTCAAAAAAGGGCATCTTAGGACTTCATGGGTGGGTTGAAGGCACAGAAGTCTCTTTGAGTGCCAAGGTAAAAGGACAAATAATCAAGTTAAACGTAGAAGAGGGTTCCGAGGTAGAAAAAGGGGACCTCGTTGCCCAGATTGACTCAGAGCAAATCAGGTCCAGGATTTCC
>JAXHTA010000403.1:0-3816 GCA_034190285.1 Thermodesulfobacteriota bacterium
ATTTTCTCTTTCCCTGGAGGACTGTGTGGGAAAATGTAGAGTTCGGGCCTGAGGTTAGAGGTTTTTCCAGGCAAAGAACAAAGGAAATTGTGTCACGGCATATCAGACTTGTCGGTCTCGAAGGGTTTGAGGACCGATATCCTCACGAACTGAGCGGCGGAATGAAACAGAGGGTTGCCATCGCCAGGGCCCTCGCGAACGAACCCAGCGTGATCATGATGGACGAACCCTTCGGCTCATTGGATGCTTTGACAAGAGAGGCGATGCAGGTCGAGCTTCTCCGCATCTGGCAACAAAACCGACTCACGGTTATCTTTGTTACCCACAGTATTGAAGAGGCTGTCTTCCTCTCGGACAGGGTAGTGGTGATGAGTCGTCGTCCTGGAAGGGTGAGAAAGGTTTTTCCAGTGCATTTAGAAAGACCGAGAAAGCGCGGGGTCGTTACCTCAATGGACTTTGTTGCCTTGGTTGCCATGGTGAAGGGGCTGATCCTGACGGAAGAGGCTCACGAATGAAAAACCTATCCGGAGAAACAGATGAAAAAAGGCAACATCATCTCTCCCCTTGCATTGTTCGGGGTTTGGGAGCTGGTGGCGCGGCTGGAGATGGTTGATCCCCTTTTTCTGCCGGCTCCCACCGCCATTCTTGCCAAGGCCTGGGAGTTGACCCGCTCGGGGGAACTCCTTACTCATATTTTCGTTAGCCTGTGCAGGGTTGGAATGGGCTATGGGCTGGGGGCCTTGATCGGCGTGGGTCTCGGTATCCTTGTCGGATGGTCCAGGAAGTTAGAAGAGTATGTTGATCCCCTGATTGAGATGATCCGCCCCATTTCTCCTCTGGCCTTGCTTCCCCTGATGATCCTCTGGTTCGGCATGGGCGATGGTTCCAAGGTGATTATCATTTTCAAGGCCAGCCTTTTCCCCATACTGCTCAACACCATAGCAGGGGTAAAAGGGGTTGATATAAGATTGATCCAGGCAGCCCAGACCCTGGGGGCCGGTCGTGGACAGGTCTTTTCCAGAGTTGTTCTGCCCGCGAGCCTGCCGACGATCCTTACTGGCCTCAGAATATCAACGGCTCTGGCGATGCTGGCGATTGTGGGAGTGGAGATGCTGGCCGCGGAATCGGGTCTCGGATACATGCTGGTTGAGGCGGAGCATGTCTTTGATACGCCCAAGATGTTCGTAGGCCTCCTGGCTCTTGGAGCGCTGGGATACCTCTGGGACGGGTTGGCCCGGCTCGCCCAAAACAAGGTCTTGGTTTGGCATAAACAAACCACGCTCGAGGGAGAAGTTTGATCAATATGGCGACAGGGGTAAAAAATCGCATTGAGAGATATAGGGGGTTTTTGCTTTCCACTTTTTCTTTAACTCTGTTTGTTTTGCTTCTTGCCGGGTGCGACCGAAAGGCGCCTCGCGAAGACTTGCATACCCTTAATATCGGGTACGGCAGAAGCATTGACTCCTTGCCGCTTTATGTGGGGGTGGACCAAGGGTTTTTCGATCAAGCGGGTGTGCGGGTGAATCTCCGTGTGATACGGGACGCCAGGAGCACCATAGGGGCTATTTTGCACGGTGATCTCGACGGCGGGCTTTTCGGTTTTCCCCAGATCGTTTTTTCCCTGGAGAATAAGGTTCCCGTTAAGGTGATCGCCTGGCCTGGGAGGTCTCATCCCGGAACCCGTTGCGGGCTGCATGTTTGGAAGTACAGCGATATTCGAAGGGTTGAGGATCTCAAAGGGAAGAAAGTGGCCATGGGGCGGGATGTTTCGACCCGCACCCTGGTAGGCGCCCTACTCGTCCGTCATGGAATGACCTTTGACGATATCCAGGTGTCTCTCGGGATCGAGCTGGGAGAGCCTATGAAAACGGAGGCTGCGTTTAAATCCGATCGGGTAAGCGCTATATACACGTGAGATCCCGTGGCGACTATGCTGGAGATGCATGGTGTGAGTCGTCTGTTTCGTTCTATGAACGATATGATTCCAGGTTATGTGGTTGACGGGATTGTCATGGGAGATAAGGTGCTCCGGGAGAAAACCGAAGCAGTGGACGGTTTCTGCAGGGCGCTGGTCCGGGCCTTTAGATTCATCCGGGAAAATGAAAGGGAGGCGAGGAAGAGCCTTCCCTATTATACGAGCGTGCCTGAAGAGGTGGCTATGAAGAGCGCCTTGCGGGAGGTGAGCCAGGACGGGAGAGAGCCCCTTGATCTGATCCGTTTTCAGATCGGGATGTTTAGGCGCTTCGGCTTCCTTAATGCAGATCTGGATATAGAAAGCATAGTCGATTACCGGTTTCTTCCCCCGCCGCGGCCCGGGTGGGAGACGGAGAGAAAAAATGAGATCGGTTTTGATGCAGGGGAGTGGCTGAAGCTTTTGTCGAAGGGTTGACAGAGAGGTTGCAGTAGTGAGTCAATCCCATTTGCAGTGGTGATGCGTTTATCGAGGTCAGTTATTAGGGTCGATTGTCTGAAAAATGGAAAAAGAAAGGAGAGTATTTGAATGAGATTTTTCGTGACAGGATTTTGTATTATCAGTCTGTTTATATCCGGCCTGTTGTTCGCCCCCGCGACGTATGCGCAACCAGAAGAGGGGGCGGAAGCCAAGGCTGAAGAGGAGGCTAAAACCAAAGCGAAGGCCAACGCCGAGGAAAAGGAAGAACCCGTAAAACTCGGGGATGTGATCGTCACCGCATTTCATGGAGGCGCAGTAACCATTACACCGACAAAGACCATTATTGATATTGAGAAGTTCAGCAAAGCAGGCTCGGTGGACAGGATCGAAGACATCCTGAGGCATGTGGCCGGAATCGATGTCTTGCGGGGAAGCACGGGTGCCGATCCCCAGCAGTTCATCATGATGAGGGGGTTTGATGACAGCCGTTTTACCGTTGCCTTTGATGGAAGGTCCATTACTTCTCCCTCTGCAGGCGCGGATACTTATGTGGATTGGTCCAGCCTGACCACTGCCGACATAGAAAAGGTCGAGATCATCCGTGGGGCCTCCTCCGCGCTCTATGGAAACTCCCAGGGCGGCATCATTAACATCATCACAAAAAAGGGAAAGAAGCGCGACACATTGGTGCCTAAGGTTACTTTCAAATCGGATTACTCCAGATTCGACACCTATGCCGAAAGAGCTACGCTGGACGGCGGTGTGGGCAACTTCGGGTACTTCTTCAACTACGGCTACAAAAAGTCGGACGGCTACCTCAGAAACAACTATTACAGGGGAGGGGATTATTCCACAAGGTTGTCCTATTATTTTCCATCCGAGGCAAACTTGACATTGTCGTGGAAAGGTTCGTACCTTGATCATGGGTATGCGGTAGTTAATGACCCCGGCCTTGCCTCATATGATCCCGACTATCCCGTTGTCCCGGTTGATGCGGATACAATAAGGAGGTATAGAGAGATATCGTATCCCGGAGGCGACAACCTCAAGGAAAAGGAATCAGACCATGTGGACATCATGTTCGAACAACCGATAAAAGACGCCACCCTGAATGTTCATCTTTTTATGACCAGAGGCGCGGAGGATAGCTGGTTCTATGTGTATTCCGGCGACCAACCCATTCCGTATGATCCCCCCCCCGAGGACTTTTCTCAGAAATTCAGTGGTGACGAAGACCGCGAGGAAACCCAATGGGGTGGCACGATCCGGTATGATTTGCACCTGTGGGAAAACAACTCGCTTACGGTGGGCTATGATCATAGAAGAATGCAAATTGAGAGCGCCCATAACGTTTGGCGGATGCACGCCGGTTATTTTGAAGATAACTGGACGGTGACCCCCAGGTTGTCCATGATCCTGGGACT
>JAXHTA010000404.1:0-3813 GCA_034190285.1 Thermodesulfobacteriota bacterium
ATGAAGCGGTTGGGGTATGATCTTAATACGATTGCAGAGCGTGTATGCGAGATATATAAGGTAGAGAAAGAAGACATTTATTCCAGGAGCAGGCAGAAGGTGAAGTCCGACGCGAGATCCCTTTTTTGTTTTTGGGCTGTGAGAGAACTCGGCTACAGACAAAGTGAGTTGGCAAGAAAGCTTGGGTTGACTCAACCTGGTGTGGGGTATGCTGTTAGAAAAGGGGAAGCAATCTCAAAGTCAAACAATTATCAGATCAAAGACTGAGTTAGTTAGTTTCCTATGACTGTCCCCTACAGTGCCCGCTTTCTTGCAGAGTCAAAAGGACCGCATAAGCGGAATCGCAGCTCCACAGTTAGGCGACTCGCATTTGACCGTCCTCGCCCAAAAGTAAGCGATGGGTATAGCGCCGTCCGGGTCTTTCGGATAAATCTCAGATAGTTCCTTTTCGGCCAGTTTCTTAATCTCTCCACCGACACGACGGAGCTTTTCAGCTAATTCCTGACCATGGCAGGGATGTCCTCCAGCATGACCTTGTTTATAATAATAAGATGGAGTAGGGACAGGCCAAGACTACGAGCGGTGCAGACGTTGCTCGGACCGGGACCTGATGAACAATTGAAGAGGAGTCACAAAGGATAGGTGAAGGGATAATTGGGGGATGGGATGAAGGACCGCGAAGAGGAGTTGACAGGCAGTATCGCAGAGTTAAACAGGCCCATCGTTGGGAAGGTAAAGGGACGTCTGGAATTTGGAGCCAAAGGTAAAAAGATCACCAGTAGCGGTGAAGGATACCGGGTCCGGGAAGCGCCTGCTTGCTACAACGCGTTTCGGGAGCCGAAAAAGAGGATATAGGGCCACAATGCACCTGTTTCGGCGCTTTACTCTTTAAATATCAATCAGTTGCCGTGGCCCCAACCCTGAACCGCAAAGTCGGACTATATTGTTTCACAGATTCACAAGCTGCCAACACATCCAATGATAGCAGACACAACTATTATGGAATATCACATTCACTCAACAAATTTTGAGGGTAGAGGAGGGTCGGTATTAAGCCCCTTCCCTGGTAGAAGCATCAAAGTTGATGTGCCATGCGCTACGATCCTTTCTAATTCATTTGTCACTTCTGCCTCAGCATACCCTATAGATTTTCCAACCCTAATTCGACGGCCTTTCGCAATGAGTTTGCCTGATGTTACCGGTTCGAGGTAATTGAGCTTGAGATCAATAGAAAGCAATCCCGAATCTTGTTCCTCTATATCATAGAAAACGGCCCACCATGCCGCCGCATCAATTATCGGGGCACAGACCCCGCCATGAATATAGCCTAAAGGCTGTAAATGCCTTTTGTCCAGATCAATTTCGAGAGTCGAGTATCCAATACCGACATCACTTATTCTCATGGAAATCAATGAGAAATATGGCGAATTGTTAGCCAGTTCATTGGCTCTTTCGATATATTCTTGATTTATCTTTTTCATACAATCTCTCCACCATTATTTGTCTATAGATGAAACCAATTAGGTTTGACGCAACACTTTAACCATTGAAACAAATGCAACCTGTTTGCAGAGCCCCTCAGGTCAAAGCGCCGTACTTAAAAAAGGTTGAATTCCTACGGTTTGAAAAATCCATCTTATTGATGGGCTCAATAAACAGCAACTTACGAACTCGTCAATAGTCAGGAAACCATATCTTCTCTCCCTCCCAGAAAAGTATTCTCGTTGGCCCTGCCAGTATGGAGCTATTCCTTATCATATCTTCGTGGCGGTCATCACCATAAAAGGTGTGTCGGATATCCCGAGATACTAAGACGCCCGGAAAAGAAAGTGGGGGTGGTTGGATAACATTGCCCAGGCATAGCACGAAGTCTTGGTAACCGGCAATAGTTCCCCAAGACGTCTTAATAGATTATCACAATCCTTGTTGTCTTCGAAAATATTCCGGCGTTCAATACCTCGAATAATAACATGGTGTGGCACACCGGGTTCGTCTTAATGGGGCTAATCTTGGCATGGATATTTCTTCCCACCTCTTATCCTCATGTCAAATTACTTATTTTACTATGACCGTCTCCCATCCCGCATCACCCCGACACAATTGACCGTGTTGACCAGGGCCGCAGCATCGGCCATCAAAAGGTCCCCTTGCGTTCGTTCAATCATCTTTGTTCACCTTGCCGCCATTTTCCAGAAACCGTTTCAATTCCGTATCGTCGGCCAGCGTTTCATCCCGGGCTTCCTCGGTTAGCCGGTGCTGGTGGAAGACATCGTATTGTTCCAGGGCCAGCTGATCGGCTACGGCTTTGCTGACTTTTCCGGGGTTTTTGAGAATGTCTCGCTCATTTAACTGTAAAAAGGCATCCAGCTTCTCGCGCCAGTCACGCATGAAGATTTGGCGGTGGCGTCTGGCCTGATCCTCGGCAAAATCGAGGTACATGGTCACGATGCGGTTGATCCCCTCTATTTCAGCGGCGTTCAGATAATTCTTGGCTATGGTGACATCACCTTTGCGCACCTTGGCTCTTTTCCATGAGGTTAGCCCCATGTTGGGTTTGGTAGCGTCGGCCCTTTGGGCGATCAGCTCGGCGGCGGTTTTGCCTGAAATGGCAAAGTGCAGCTTGTTCTGGACAATGCGGAAAAACTCCTGGGTGTCCTGAGCCTTGGGGTCGTAGTCCACCGCCAGTTTGTAGATGTCGCGGATTTTCTGGTAAAAACGTTTCTCGCTGGACCGGATGTCCCGAATCCGTTCCAGCAATTCGTCGAAATAGTCGGACCCGATGTTGCGCGCCGCCTTGAGCCGTTCATCGTCCATGGTGAAGCCCTTGATCAGGTATTCGTTCAGGCGCTCGGTGGCCCAGCGCCTAAACTGGGTGCCCCGGGGGGACCGCACACGATATCCCACGGCGATGATGGCTTCCAGGTTGTAGAATTTGGTACGGTAATTCTTGCCGTCAGCGGCAGTTGTCAAGCATTCCTTGACAACTCGGTTTTCCGCCAACTCCCCTTCATTAAAGATATTTTTCAGGTGTAGGCTGATGTTCTGTTTAGAGGACTGGAACAATTCCGCCATGGCCGACTGATTCAGCCAAACGCTTTCCTCCTGCAGCCGAACTTCGACACGCGTGCGGCCGTCCTCTGTACGGTAGAGGAGCAATTGGCTCTGAACGGGCAGCATGTTGTCTTTGTCAGGGTTTTTTTTCCTGCTCATCTCGTCGCGGCCTCCTCGATGAGCTGTTCCACGCGGGATTTGGCTTGTTCAAGTAATTGCTTGAATTCTTGCAGCTTTTTGAGACTGTTTCGCGCCAAATCACCGATAGAAGCCTGTTTTTTCGGATCAAGCAAGGGGACGACAAACCTATCGATATCAGTCGGATACAATTCCGCCTTGAGGCTGTCGCGTTTTTCCTCAGATTCGCTGATCCGCTCTTCCAGGGTGGGATTGCCCTCGGCGGCCATCAACTGTTCGGGCTCTTCCATTTCATAATCCCGCTCTCCAATTTCAGTGTCGGGCGGTTCCGGTTCCGGCTCGGCAAAGCTTTCCGCTATGAGGTCAGCGATCTCCTCTGGGATTTTTTCGTCCGGCAAATCGGATAGGTACTGGTGTTTGGCGATCAGATCCTTTATTTGTTGTTCGTAATCGGGACAGGCCGCGGCCACTGCTTGTTTGACTTCTTCAATCTTGGCCAGGGCTTCTTTGGTGTACTTTTGAAAAAAAAGCACCGAGGTCTTGGTGCCGGTGTGGGGCTTGTAGGCAGGGCGCGTAAAGGCCTGCTGGATGAGGGACTCCAGGACCTGACTGCAGGCGATCACC
>JAXHTA010000405.1:0-3812 GCA_034190285.1 Thermodesulfobacteriota bacterium
CTGAGTTACAGAAAGAACAGGAAGCAGGTGAAGAGAGGATATCCGAGTCTGAGGAAGACGAAAAAGGGGCACCCGAAGTCATCATTCTTCCAGAGCAAGAAAAACCTGAAACAGAAGATGAAATGGATTCTCAAGAACCCATTGTCGAAGATGAAAAAGACTGATAATGGACTACTCCGAAATGAATTGACGACCGAAGTTTAGGAGGTATTAATCCACAATCGATACTCACAGCGGAGGAAAATCGAAATTGGCAATTTCCACTTCACTGATAAAGGAATTGAGAGAAAAGACCGGCGTAGGCATAATGGACTGCAAGGAGGCCCTTGAGGAGTGCGATGGCAATATTGACAACGCCATTGATCATCTGAGAAAAAAGGGAATCGCAACGGCCAAGAAACGCGGAGGCCGTGTCACATCTCAGGGCCAGGTACAGTCTTACATACATGCCGGCGGCAAAATCGGCGTACTCGTCGAAGTGAACTGTGAAACAGATTTTACTGGTAAGACCGAAGCCTTTACGAATTTTGCAAAGGATATGGCGATCCAGGTTGCGGCCACAAATCCTATCGCTATTGACAGGGAAGGTGTGCCCAAGGATATCCTGGAAAAAGAAAAAGAGATATATTCTATCCAGGCAAGGGAATCGGGAAAGCCCGAGAATGTCATTGACAGGATCGTCGAAGGAAGACTCAAGAAGTTCTATTCTGAGGCGTGTCTCCTGCATCAACCTTTCGTGAAAGACCCGGATATCACTGTGCAGGATGTGTTAAACGAGGTGATGGCCAAGACAGGGGAAAACATTGTCGTAAGGCGTATAACAAGGTTTCAACTCGGTGAGTCGGATGACTGATTTCCGCCCCCATTTCAAGCGGGTCTTGCTCAAGTTGAGTGGGGAGGCCCTTATGGGGGACCAGTTGTTCGGCATTGATTCCTCGATACTTGAGAGCGTAGCCTCCGAAATATCGGCTGTTCACAAGCTTGGAGTTGAAGTAGGCATTGTGATTGGGGGTGGAAATATATTCAGAGGGCTTCAGTCGCAAGCCTTCGGAGTCGGTCGTGTTGCCGGAGATCACATGGGAATGCTGGCAACTGTCATAAACGCCCTTGCATTGGCCGAAGCCTTGCAGCGTAACGGATCGGAATCAAGAGTCATGACCGCCATTAGTATGGTGAAGATCGCTGAACCATACATAAGAAAGCGGGCCATAAGCCATCTTTCAAAAAATCGCATCGTCCTTTTCGGTGCCGGAACCGGGAACCCATTTTTTACAACGGACACTGCCGCAGCCCTCAGGGCCATGGAAATTGACGCTGAGGTCCTTTTGAAGGCGACAAAGACCGACGGGGTCTATGACGCTGATCCTCAACTGGTGCCTTCCGCCAGTCAAATTCCTGAGCTGACTTATCGGGAGGTTCTCAAGAAGAACCTGAAGGTTATGGACCTGACCGCCGTATCTTTGGCCATGGGCAGAGAATTACCCATTATTGTCTTTAATCTTAGGGAGAAAGGTAATATTCTGAAAGTCATGGCCGGGGAAAAGGTGGGCACTTTGATCACAGGAGAAAATTCATGAAAGACGAAATCCTTTCCGAACTGCGTGACAAAATGGCCAAGACGGGAGAGGCACTCAAGAGAGAATTCAAGAGGATAAGGACTGGTCGTGCCTCCACAGCCCTTCTGGATGGCATCAGAGTCGACTGCTACGATACCCAGATGCCCCTTGAACAGGTTGCCTCAATATCCGCGCCCGAAAGCCGCCTTATCATCGTTCAACCCTGGGACCAATCCATTCTTGAGCACATAGAAAAGAGCATCCTAAAATCTGAGCTTGGCCTGACACCAATGAATGATGGGAAGATCATCAGGATTTCCATACCTCCGTTGACCGAAGAAAGGCGGAAAGAGCTGGCAAAACTGGCAAAAAAAATGGCCGAGGAGAGCAAGATCTCCATCCGCAGCCACAGACGGGAAGCCAATGAAATGTTCAAGCAGTTGAAAACTGAAAAAGAGATTTCCGAAGATGAATTTCATAACTCCCAGGACGATGTTCAAGAGACAACAGACGAGTTCATCAAAAAAATAGATGCAATCACCGCCGAAAAGGAAAAGGAGATCATAGAGTTCTAATCCCCCTCATTCCACTTCCTTCCTGTTTGCTGAGACACTTGCAGCTTACCGGGAGCTTTCGGATCTGAATAATTTCACCTGGGTTCGCTCCCGAATTGTGACAGACCTAGAAAAATTATGCCATGACACTTACTGATCCCAAGAAAATGCCAAAACACGTGGCCGTCATCATGGACGGCAACGGCAGGTGGGCCAAGAATAGGAGCCTGGATCGGGTCCGTGGACACCAAAAAGGCGCGGAAACAGTGAGGGAAGTCGTGAGAACCAGCCGCGAAATAGGAATCCCATGGCTCACCCTTTACGCCTTTTCCGAAGAAAACTGGAAGAGACCCAAAACCGAGATTGGGACCTTAATGGCCCTGCTAAAGCGATTTCTTAAGAGCGAGCTGAAAGAGATGAGGGAAAACGGAATACGGCTCCAGAGCATTGGCAGAATTGATAAACTACCAGAAGATACGCGAGAAATCCTCCTTGATATAATGGCAAAAACCGCATCCAACAACGAGATGGTATTGACATTAGCCCTCAGCTATGGTGGTAGGCAGGAGATACTGGATGCCGTCCGAGATATCGCAGGTAAGATCGAAAGAGAGGAGATAGCCGCAAACGAGATCACTGAGCAGCTGATTTCAGATTCCCTTTACACGGCAGACATGCCAGACCCTGATTTACTCATCAGGACAAGTGGTGAAAACCGGATCAGCAATTTCCTTCTCTGGCAGATTCAGTATACAGAGATCTACGTCACGCCAACCCTGTGGCCGGATTTCAATAGAGCGGAGTATTTGGAGGCTATTCGGGATTTTCAGAATAGGGTGAGAAGGTTTGGAAGAACCGTCGAATAACAGGGGAATTATAGGCCGTAGAAAAGCAATAAAATGCATTTGAAGCGATGGATTACAGGAGTAGTCGCCTTCCCGATTCTGGTCTTTTTGGTTGGCTTCGGGCCAAGATGGTCCTTCTACTCACTACTCTATGCCGCATCCCTATTTGGTTTATTAGAGTTTTACGCCATGACCGCCCCTGATCTGCCTAGAATTTTCCGTTGGTCCAGCTATCTTCTTACGTTCTTACTCTTCTTTGCTACTTATTTGGGACAGGTGTCATTTGTGCCGGTCGTCATTGTTTTCTTGGCATTCATTCCGATGACATTTTATGTATTTATTCGCCGTCAGCCCAACCGGCAAGATCTGGCGTGCGTTGGCAAAGCGGTCTTTGGTCCGGTCTATGTGGGCCTCCCCCTCACATTTCTATTGTACATTGACCGGTTCTACCCTGATGAGGGCAACATCTGGATTTTCTTTCTCTTGGTTGTTGTTTTCGCAAACGATACCGGCGCCTTCTATTTTGGGAGGCTTCTCGGAAAACACAAGCTCCATGAGGTGATCAGCCCTGGGAAGACCTGGGAGGGCGCCATTGGAGGACTGCTAAGTAGCATGGCAGCAGCAGTCTTGTTTCTCCATATAATTGACGTGCACCACATAAACTTGAGTATCTTGATCCTCGTGTTAGCACTTTCTGTATCAGGGCAGGTAGGTGATCTGGCCGAATCCATGCTAAAGAGGAGCTACAACGTTAAGGATTCAGGCCGAATCCTCCCCGGACACGGAGGAATCCTGGACAGGATAGATGGCCTTCTCTTTTCTATCCCCATAATGTATGTGTACCTTTTTCATTTCAC
>JAXHTA010000406.1:0-3794 GCA_034190285.1 Thermodesulfobacteriota bacterium
GCTCAACAGAAACGTCAATATCAATATTGATTTGTGTTCTTTCAGATCGGCCACTCCATAAATCCTCGAATTCGCCTGGTCGATATTGGTTATCAAAAAACTTGCCGAGGTCGGCGTGCATTAGCCTTTTTGTGAAAGCGTGCCTTATTGATCCCTTCCCCTTGATTGGAAGAGGTCAGGTGGAGGCGGATAGAAGGCACACTAAATAGCCTTTAAATCCAAAATATTACAGCTTCACCTTGAAAGGACTCGCCCCGGCATCTCTACAAAAGTTGGCAGCAATAATTGTGCCATTTTTATGATTTGCTAAAGAAACGTTGGATTTCAGAGAGGCATCGCGGCCCCATCCGAGGGGGGCGTTGAACGCAAAGAGTAAGGATTTATGTCGCGGCCTTTAGGAAGGTTTCGCATGGTCTTCTTGTTTTTGCGTGCTCTTTGAGAATATGCCTTTTGGACACTTTCAAGGCATGGCGGACGGTGCGTAAAAATGACGTGCAGGCATCCGAGCACCTGGACCAGCGATGATAATACAAAGAGTAGCAGTCTACTCCTTTGAAGTAATCATCAGACCGTTCAAGATCACGAAGAGACCTGTTCCATCTTATTCAAAAGCCCAGATCACCCTATTAAGACCATCCCTGCCATTAAGGCAGTGGGGGCGTCCTCCGGATCGCTGTCTTTAGTGATTCTACTTATCTGCCAGTTCATTATCTTAGCCAGTTCAAAGAAATTGATTCCCAAACCGGACATTGATGGCCGCGCCAGGTCGGGAAAACGACACTTGCCGTACTCAGTCAGAACACTACATTTATCATACTCACTGCAGAAAAGCAGTTTGCAGGGACCTGCCGCAAGCCCTTGCGAGTTTGAGTATCCGTTGTCTATTGAGAACTGTTCAATACTTGCAGCAGTCTCATGTATGATTCTGGCTGGCTCATGCTGGTCGGCAGGATTATCCGAAATAAGTTTTTCCGCAGAGATATCGAACTTAAAGACCAGCGTGAGCTTATACTCCCCAATATATTGTCTGAACCTATCAGGTTTCATAACGTGAGGTGGGCAGTTTACGCTCTGGCCATAACCATCACATCCGGGCTTTTCGCACATTTTTGGAAGGTCGTCTTCGATTGAAATCTTTTTCACAGATATAATCTTAGCGTCGCTGGCCCCAAGCTTGAGGGCATAGTCAATCAATTCATTTGTCTTATGTCTTCTCTCCAATTGCTTTCTACAGTCCTTGTCTTGAGGAAATCGATCGCAGGACATATTCTTGTCAGCGCTGGGTGTTCCGGAATCTGGCATCTATGGCGCTAATATCCTCAATGCATATCAGGACGTCAAAATAGTCTTTGCCTTCTAATTTTTCCAGATGAACCAAGTGATCCCCGATTCCCTTAACGAACCCGGCAAAACATTTCCCTGAATCAAGGGTCACATAGACTTTGTTGCCGGTAAGCGATTTCAAGTTGTCTGCCATAGATGAGTTAACGCAAAAACTCATTCCTTCGACAGCTACAACTTTCGGTCTCGCCTCCACCGCTGTTGGAGTCACAAGTATTGAGGTATAAAATAGGACACTCAGACTAATGCCAACAGCGCACATTATCATTTCCTTATTCATGATAATCCTCCCTCTTTCCAATTGATATGTTATTCATTGCCGGCCAGGTATTCCCTTATCTCATTTAACCTTCTATTAACTTCCCGCAACCGGGGAGCTATGCTTTCACGCACACTGAAATCTTGAATATCCTCAAGATCCCCGACTCTAGTCAAAACATCGTCCAGTCTTTCATACGTTTGGTCCAGTTCGGCACTGAACTCCGGAGATGAGACCAAAATGCCTGCGTGTTTGACCTCATCCAGGGTGGCATCGAGATCGATGACCTCTCCAAGTTGCGGCACAATGGAAACAAGACCGAGTTCTTTTTGGACATGGTCTCTGAACGCAAGCGAGGAATTTGCCTCACCGTGGACAATAACCGTGGTTTTGGGTTTCGGGTCAAAGTAATCTATCCATTTCAGCAGACCGTCACGATCGGCATGCGCTGAAAACCCCCCTATAGTGTGGATGTTGGCCTTCACATTTACTTGCTCACCGAATATTCTAACATGCCTGGCCCCGTCAACAATATGGCGCCCCGTTGTCCCCCGGGCCTGATATCCTACAAATACCACGTGGGCTTCAGGCCGCCATAGGTTGTGTCGCAGGTGATGTTTTATCCGACCTGCATGGCCCATACCGCTGGCCGCAATGATGATGGCCCCTTTTTCAATTTCGTTGAGGGCCATTGACTCTTCGACTGAACGGCTGAATTGCATCCCTGGAAATTCGAGTGGATGATCACCGGAACGCAATTTGGCCATAGTTGCCTCATCAAAACACTCTGGATGATCTCCAAATATCTCAGTGGCCGAGATGGCCAGTGGGCTGTCTACGTAAACCTCCATATGGGGTATTTCTCTTTCATTATAGAGTTCGTTTAGGACGTAGAGCACTTCCTGGGTGCGCTCTAATGCAAAGGCTGGGATCACCACATTGCCGCCGTTACGGTGCGCCTCAATGATTACGTCCCTCAGTTCTTGATAAGTCCCTTCCTTTGACTTGTGAAGCCGGTTCCCATACGTCGATTCGATAAAGACAACGTCCGCTTCCATGATATAAGTGGGGTTGCGTATAATCGGCTGGTCAGTGCTTCCCAGGTCCCCGGAAAAAACGAGCTTTACCTCACGGTCTTCGTCTCTGATCCACAACTCGATTATAGCCGAACCGAGGATGTGCCCCGCATCACTGAAACGGGCACGAAGAGCAGGCGATAGGATGACTTCGGTGCCGTAATTCGCGGGCCGAAAATATCCCGTAGCAGTCTCGGCGTCTTCCTTGGTATAAAGGACTTCAATTAGGCGTCCTCTGCCTGCTCGCTTTTTCTTCCGATTACGCCACCGGGCTTCAGATTCCTGTATATGTGCACTGTCGGACAGCATGATCTTACATAAATCCGCGGTAGCCGGTGTTGAAAGGATTTCACCGGAAAAACCGTTCCTCACGAGTTTGGGGATCAGACCGCTGTGGTCAATATGGGCATGAGTCAGAAAAAGATGAGTCACCGTGCTTGGGTCGTAAGGGAAATCCATGTAGTTGCGCTCCTCCAACTCCCCCGACCCCTGAAACATACCGCAGTCCACCAGCACTTTTACTTTTCCAGCCTCCACCAGATAGTTTGAACCAGTAACGGTACCTGCCGCACCAACACAAGTTACTTTCATAGTCTTCTCCTCTTTCAGTGATCATAAGTTAATACCATTGCTGCGCTGCAAAGCGCTAACCTGATCTGGGCAGACACGCAAATTCGTTCCTTAAAGGATCACTGTTCGCTTGATAAGCTTAACCACTTCATCCGGATCATCAATTATATTTACCAGATCCATATCCTCAGGTGAAATCATCCCCTGCTCCAAAAGGGAGTCTTCGATCCATTTCCTCAAACCGTTCCAGTAATCAGAACCTACAAGGATAATAGGGAAAGGCCTGATCCTCTTGGTCTGGATTAAGGTCATTGCCTCGAAGATTTCGTCAAGAGTTCCAAAACCGCCCGGCATTCCTATATAGGCTTGAGCATGTTTTACAAGCATTACCTTCCTTACAAAAAAGTACTTGAAGTCAAGTCTTACAGTTGCATACGGATTCGGATTCTGTTCCATAGGAAGGAGGATATTCAGCCCGATGGACTTGGCACCCCCCTCCTTTGCGCCCTTGTTTGCCGCCTCCATGATGCCAGGACCACCGCCGGTCA
>JAXHTA010000407.1:0-3791 GCA_034190285.1 Thermodesulfobacteriota bacterium
CTGCCATGTGAAGGGCCCATTTGAACATTGGAGGACCGACAATCTGGTTTAAGACAATGACCGCAATGATGACCGTGGCAAAAGGGGTGCCCCATTCCGGAAACTCCACAACGACTTGTTTCGCCAGGCCCAGCCCGACCCCGGCCTGGGTAACAAAAGACATCCAGCCAATTCGGGAGTGTTGCGTCGGGACCCCGGCCAGCATTCCGCCGCTGAAAGTGCCAACGAATATGGCAACCAAACGGACCAAAAAGAGGACCATAGCTATCGGCCATATCTTGGCAAGGACATCGAGTGCAAGGGAGGCCCCGGTCAGTGTGAAAAAGGCGACATAGACCGGAGGTCCAATGTCGTGAAGTATTCTTGAGAAATCCGAGCGGTACTTGCTGTAGTTGGTCACCAGAAAGCCACCGATCATGCAAACGAGCAATGGCTCTATAAGTATTTCAAAGGGTAATCGGGAGTGGCTTACGTCTCGGATAGTGTGTGATAAGAAAAAAACACCATATCCGGTCAGCAGAATAATTCCTGCTCTTAACGTTTTGTTCATAGGACCGGCCAGGATGAACGTCAGGCCTTTTCCGAGGAGGCATGCCAGCGTGAGCGACAGCAGCAGCTCAATTACGAGCAGGAGTATAAAACTCATGTCAAAGCTTAAGCCGGTAAAAAGGGCGTCGGCAATCGACGATGTAAGGGCGAAAAGCGTAATAACCACTACGTCCATAATTACGGTTATGCCCAGCACAGTTTGCGTAAATGGCCCAATGGCACGAAGTTCATTTACTACGGCAATTGCCGAGGATGGAGAGCGAGCGACCAGGATAGCACCGGCGATGATAGAAACCGACATTCGTCCGGTTTCCGGCATGACCTGCATAAAAGGGATGAATTCGGACAACATGAATACCGTCAGGCTAACCATCAGAAAGGTGCTTACCACTAGCCCCAGGGTCATCCAGGTAATTACTGTAAAACGGCTTCTGAGTGCTTTCAAATCGAGTTCGCTTCCTGCCGCAAAGGCTATGAATCCCAGCGACAACTCATCAACAAAGCGTAATCTCTCAGTGGTCTCAAGTGAAATAAGACCTAAAATATAAGGGCCGGCAAGCATGCCCGTGAAAAGAAATCCGCTAATCAGAGGGAGTTCAACTTTGACAAAGAATTGGCCGATTTGCTTTGAAGCAATGGCAATTATTGTGAAACCGGCTATAAAAAAGACTATTTCCAGGAAGTTTGCCATAGTTTTAATGGGCCATAGAACGAAAAGAATACGGTGAAAGGTGATTCGTAATACTGAAGCTCTCTAAAACGATAATCATGTGTTTGCAGACCCAGACGAATCGACGTGCCTTATTTTCAAGAGGCCAAGCTGGCATGATTATTCCAATGTTAACGTGTTTGACAATGTCCATGGCACTAAGGCCCGGCCGAAATAAGTAGACACGCATCTAAATAGGATGATTTTCTATATGCACCGCTTCACCGTCCGTGGCAAAACTATAGCCTACATGTTAACACATAATATCCGAACGAAAACCAGGTTTTTATCGCGATCAGGTTAGATGTCCTGGTACATCGGCGTAAATCTCAGGAATATTAAATCTGCTCCCTGTGCGTAGGCCAGGGGGCGTGCCACGAGCTACGAAGAACTTGTGATGCGGCTTTGCCAAGAGAGACCGCCACGGGTCCTTAACCAGCTTACATTTACTTTAGAGGAAAAAGGTTTTATGTAAACTCATATCCTTGGCGGTATGGCAATAGGTAGGGGATGAAAAGGCCTGGCCTGGTGAGAACGGAAATTCACCTGGCGTGCATAAGGCTTCTTTAATGGTCGGGAATCCCTTGTCGTGTAAACTGAGCCTTGGATCAGGTGCGGGGCAGGAGAGGGAACGAATAAGTAGTGCCTGAAAGAAGACCGGGATTTTCGTTCAGGCACTGAGTAATCTACCCTTTGTTTCAGGACAGAAAATGTCAAGAACCTTACGGCATGCAAAAGCCGCCATTGACGCTGATGATCTGCCCTGTAACAAAGCTCCCTTTTTCAGAGGCCAGAAATACTATCATGTTGGAAATATCCTCGGAAGTACCGAGCCTTCTGACGGGATAAGACGACAGGAGCCTCTTGGACTTTTTCTCGTCATCCAGTCCGTACAATTCAGTTAGAATGGCCTTGTTTTCGTCTGTTAATACCAGGGCCGGGCTAACCATATTCACGGTAATTCCATTGCGCCCTACATCTTGTGCAAGGGATTTCAAAAAGGCTATTATAGCCCCCTTGGCCCCGGCATAGACGGGTTGATAAGGATCTCCCGTCCTACCTGCATCCGAGCCGATAAAGATTATACGCCCGCTCTTGGATGACATCATGCTTTCCAAGACCGATTTGCTGGTATTCATGGCGCCAAACTGAGCAACTCTCACGACCTTTTCCCATTCATCAGGCTTTGTCTTCATAAAAGGCACTACGTAAAAATAGGCGGCACCGTGCACCAAGATGTCTATTTTCCCGAATTTGTCTATGGCAGATTTTGCCATGTTATCAGTTTGCTCCAGTTTGGTAACGTCGGTCTTTATTGCCAGTGATTCTACTCCCCTCTTTTTCACCTCTTCAGCGACGTTGTTTATCCCCTCTTCATTCACATCGGCAACCACCACATTTGCCCCTTCATCCGCAAACATGTGGGCAGTAATCCTCCCTATTCCGCTGCCGCCTCCCGTTATAACGGCGACCTTACCCTTAAGTCCCAAATCCATTTTCTTCCTCCTTTTAAGCCAGAAGATTCCAGCAGATTAAGCCAGAAGATTCCGGGGTGCTCCGGACCCGAAATTTCCTGATGAAAACAACCTCATAAACCTGCCTATTCAAGACAGCTCACGCAGTGTCTCATCTGTGGCCTGCGCAATGATCTGAACGGTCGCTTTTCTGACTTGGACCATCAGATAGCTACATTATGTTACTTCAGTTCTTTCCCACACGCACCACAATACTCAAATTCTGACGGTATCGCCTTCGCTCCGCAACTGGGGCACTCTCTTGAAGGAGGACCCCATATATACTCACTTGATTTGCCCTCAGCAGCCAATTTCTTTAATTTCAGGTAGTCCGTCTTCCTTTTTTCAACAAAAGACGTCATGCCTTCATAGGTCTCCGGTGAAGTGAAGTGAATTGCCAGCCAATCCCCCGCATGACCACCCAAAGTTGCGGCCGACTGGTCTTTGAAATAATTCGTGTGCTGAATAGTATACCGGATGCAGTCAGAGAATTTCTCAACAAGCTGCTGCGCCATTTTGTCAACCGCCTCATCCAGCTTTTCCATCGGGACAACCTGGTTAATGAGACCCCACTCAAGGGCTTGCTTAGCATCAAGTCGTTTGTTCAAGAGCAACATCTCTCTGGCCCTTCGGTCTCCGACCATAAGAGGCAAGAACCAGCATGAGACTGCTGCCACAGAGCCAACACTTGTGCCGACCTGAAAGAACTGGGCATGTTCGGCTGCAACGCACAGGTCGCAGGAAATCTGAAATTCATTGCCTCCCCCTACCGCCAGACCGTTAACCCTGGCAATAGTAGGCTTGCCAATATGTCTCAATGTCTCATTGACCCCGAGAAATACCTTCCCCCATTTTATAAAATCACGCGGGACAGAAGTAAAAGACTCGGCATATTCCTGCACGTCACCTCCGGTGCAGAATGCCTTATCACCCGCCCCGGTGAGCACCACCACGGCCACGGAATCATCATTGGATGCATCCCTGAAGGCGTCTCGCATTTCAATCAGCGTTTCTGTCCT
>JAXHTA010000408.1:0-3780 GCA_034190285.1 Thermodesulfobacteriota bacterium
GGACAATTTGTGGAATCTCTCCTCGCTCTCCCTTAGAGCCACTGTCGACTCTCTGACATCAGTGATATCACGTAGCATGGTAAGTATACCAACCTCATTACCATCCTCATCCAAAATAAGCGAGTTGTAAATCGAGACTGGAAAAACGGTCCCATCACTCTTGACATGCCAGACTTCCCCTTTAAAATGACCGGTTTCTTTGAGCTGTCGGATGGACTCTTCCACGGACATTATTTGTTGAGGCGTATGGAGAATGGAGATATTTTCTCCTATCAGCTCCTCAACAGATCGGCCGTGCATCCTGGCGAAGGCCTGGTTGGAATACTCCAGATTACCTCCTGAATCAGTTACAGCAATGCCTTCGTTGCTCAGTTCTATAGCCAACGAGAGGGTCCTCAACCGCTCCTCCGCATGCCTTTGTTCAACAAGCAGCTGTTCCAGTTCCCTTATCCTTTGCTCCAGCTTCTCAAGGGTTGGTTTTGTACCCATCGGCAGACCCTCCGGTCTAATTCCGTGATGCCTCGCCTTGTTTTCTCCCGCACGCGCCGTCGCAATGCCCTCCGAAAACCTGTCTAGTGTTTGAACGAAAACCAGGGTTCTTCGTCAAGGTCAAGAAAGATCAAGATTTTAACCGCAGGAATATATTAAATATTTTGAGGATCAAAACTTTGATCTGACACGGAGATTGGCTAAAAAGACTGTTTCCGTTCGGGCACTAATTAATAGCTCAAGTTTCTCCCTTTATTGAGATAATACGATATGAATTTGGCGAAATCGCCTTTGAGATATCCTTCCCCCCGAGGAAAAGGCCGATTAAAGAAAACTACAGCCCAAACTGGTCCGCCACGTAGACAGGAACATCAACAGTACCCAAGATGAGCGGCTGCTGGTGGCAGTCAGATCCGCCTGTAACCATCAAACCTTCCTGTCTTGCAAAGTCAAGATAGACTGAAGCCGTTTTCCTGTCATGACTAGAATGCCAGCATTCGATGCCATCCAGGTGAGGCAGCATTGCCTCTTTGATGATATGATGTTGTCTAGTGAGTGATGAAGTCAGAGAAACCAGGGATGTTCCGCTGGGATTGTTGGGGTGTGCGAGCATCAATTTCCCGCCCGCCTGCCTGATCAAGCACGAGGCATCTTCAAGGGATACAGGCATCTTGGGCACATTACATTTCACCAGGTACCGTTCAAAGGCCTCCTTTCTGCTGGATACGATGCCTTTTTTCACCATATAATCGGCTATGTGGGGCCGGCCGAAGGACCCGTCCACGGTTTCCGCTATGGCTTCCATGTCATCAGAAGTGAAGGGTTCCAGGTGTTCTTTTGCCAACTCCTGGTTGATGTTTTCAAGTATCCGCTGGGCCCTTTTGGTTCTGTACTCCCTCAATTCCCAAAGCTTGTGTGCGAGGCCATCATTCTGAATATCATACCCATAACCCAGGACATCGAGGGATACAGGTCTTGAGTTATTATATGGAGGGCACGAAAAAGAGATGTTGAGTTCCACGCCAGGTATGTAATGCATGCCGAATTTTTGCGACAGGGCCTCTGCCGATTCCTGACAATCAATGGAATCATGGTCAGTGATAGAGATGACGTCTATATGTCGTCTGTGTGCAGCCTCAAATATCTCAGGCAGGGTCATCTTGCCATCTGAACAGTCCTTGGAATGAATATGCAAATCAATTTTCATTGCTGCTGGCCAGCCCTCCCCCCGTGTCCAGTGCATCATAATTCTGTTTGAGACTTGACTCAGGAAGGAAGATATTCAAGACTTCCTTTATATCGCCGATTTCAAGAGGAAAGTCCCTGAGTGAACATAGGGCCCCGAGCATGATCATGTTGAGCATAATCGGTCCGCCCGAATCAACAGCCACCCGGGTAGCCTCAAGCCAGAGCAGTTTGTCTCCTGATTTTGCTAGGACGCCTTTGATCCATTCCGGATCAGGATACGCCACTTCACCTGCGATCACATTCAGGGGATAAATGGGCCTGGAATTGGCAATAATTATTGTCTGCTCATTTCCATACTCCATTAGTATCCTGATGGTCTCAAGCGGCTCGAGACCAACAATGATGTGGGCCGTGTTCGGGGGAATGAGGGGCCCAGGATTCGTGCTCCCGGAAAGACGGATATGGCTCATAACCGGCCCACCTCGCTGGGACAGGCCAAAGGTCTCACCGATTGTCACCCTGAGCCCCTTCAGGGCCGCAGCCCTGCCCAGGATATGGGAGGCCAGCACATTCCCTTGCCCCCCCACACCCGTTATAATGAGATTTAAAGGGTCTTTTGAGTCTATTGGGATCATTGGGTCTTTTCTTCCCTTAAAATCGCCCCCTGCGGACAAATATCCGCACAGATTCCGCAGCCTACGCAGATCACCTCATCAATAAGGGCATTTCCGTCCTCTCTGTCCCAAACCAGGCCGGGACATCGGAAAACTCGCGTGCAATAGCGCCCGCATCCACACGCTTCACCCAGGCATTGGTCCTGATTCACCCGCATCACAAAGGGGAAACCCCCTTCCCTTCCCTGAACCAGAGCGCATTTACGCCGCAGAACAAGTACCCGCGGGCCGCTCATATTCATAAGATCATAAATCTTCCTAGCGGTGTCTTTCATGTCAAAGGGATCTGCCGCGTCCACTACAACTCCAAGGGAGCTGCAAAGACCTTCTACATCAACGGGATCGGTGGTATGCCCCATGGCAGTGGTTCCGGTTCCGGGATGGGGCTGAAAACCGGTCATAGCCGTTGCGCTGTTATCAAGGATTAAGAGCAGGATGTCAGACTCATTGAATTTCGCATTGACAAGGGCAGGAAGACCTGAATGGAAAAATGTAGAATCCCCGCAGACAGTGACAACAGGCTGGTCAAATCCAAATTTTGTAAGCTTCCCATAGCCGCACGCCAAGCCGGCGCCGGACCCCATGGCGTGCACGGATTTCACCTGATTAAAACCAGTGGGCCAAATTCCTAAAGTATAACAGCCGATATCTCCGGAGACGAATCCATTCTTATCGTTCCAGGCCAGGGCGGTCTTGATGGCATAATAGGAGCCCCTGTGCGGGCATCCCGGGCAGAAACCAAATTCCCTGGGCGGCACTTGGTCATTCAGAAGGCTTGATATTCTATCCCTGTAACGGATGTTCCTCCAGGATATGCCGAAAATGTTCCCAAGGACATCAATAAAATGGGCCGGCAAGAGTTCACCGCAAGAGGGCAAGTGATTGGAGGCCTTTCCAAAAAACTCCTTCGCACCTACCTTTTTGCCCAAATCCCCTGCCAAAGACTTGACATTGTCCTCAAGGAAGGGGTCAACTTCCTCGCCAAAAAGGACTCGGTCACAAGAACCAAGATGCGCTTCCAGAAGTCTTTCAGGCAGGGGCCAGGTGGTCCCCAATTTGAGGACTCCAACCCGATCCCCGAGCCCCAGGATATGAACTGCCTCACTAACATAATTCCAGACACATCCCGAAGATATGACTAGGAGGCTAGGTCTGTCAGGTCCGTCATACCTGTTAAAGGAAGAGACTTCAAACAACTCCCTTGCCTTGTTCAGTCTCTTATGCCTTTCTTCGTGCTTGGCGACCACCGGGAATGTATGAAACGGGATATGCGGGTCGAAATAGGGCGCTGGGTCATAATCTGGCAAGTCCCCTATCAGCACATTGGATCGGGTGTGGGAAAGCCTCGAGACGCTTCTGATCATTACCACGTTTCTTGTTCTTTCAGAAAGCTCAAACGCCCACCGGGTCATTTCAAGCGCCTCCTGGG
>JAXHTA010000409.1:0-3775 GCA_034190285.1 Thermodesulfobacteriota bacterium
CCGGGACACTATACCACCCTCTGGTCCGAGCCCAGGCCGGTTATGAAGGTAAACTGCATAACCTATAGAAACGACCCTATCTTCACGAGCAGCACAATTGGTCTAGACCCCGTGGACCCTCATGGTTCTACGGTAGCGGTGTCCATTGGAACAGCAGCCGAAGTATGGAATCAGCTAGAGGCCTTTGGAGTTCAAGGGGTCACAGGGGTCTGGGGGGATCCCGGTGTAAGTGGCATTACAAATATGTGTGTGAGCATCAATAAACTCTACTATGGCCATGCAAAACAGGTGGCAGCAGCCCTTTGGGGGACAGGTCTATCTATGGGAGTTGGCAAGTTTATGGTGGTAGTCGATTCAGATGTAGATGTCACCGATCTGAGGATGATAAATGCAGCCGTTGCCAACCGGGTACAAGGTCAAAAAGATGTGGTTGTCTTCCCTGGTACCTTCGGAGGTCCCCTTGATCCAGCGAATTCACCAGAAGTAAAACGTATGACAGGCGGTATGGGCAATTGGGACAGGGTTCTGATTGATGCTACCTGGCCCTTTGAGTGGGAGGCCAGAGAGGAATGGGGTGGCCTCAGGCACCCCCCTGAATGCCGAGCAGAACCGGATATGGTGGAGAAGGTACTGAAACGGTGGAGTGAATACGGTTTTTCCACGTCTTAACTGTTTAGAAAGGTTGGCGTTGGGCATTGCAGGTTCCTTTTGGTGCAAGGCTATTCCAAATTCCTACATTACCCTGTAACCTGTCATACTCTATTCGTAACACTTCAGGCCTTTGAAACAAATGTAGGCTGGTTACAGACCCGTGGGGAGTTGTTTTGGGATGCCCGCGAAATCCAGCGCAGGACAGACACACAAAATAGACTCCCCAAGGCCGGTTTATTTTCTGCCTACGCCAACCCGCTTTCATAGGCCAGGAGATGTGCTACGAGCTATAAACAACTTGTGATGCGGCTTTGCCAAGAGAGATCCCCACGGGTCAAAGCACCTGATTTTCAAAGGGCTGAATTCTTATGAGGAGGATTGTTTATGAAAATTGAAGTATTCACATTGAAAACTATTGGAGTTATGCTTCTGATGCTAATTTTGCATACGATTCCGGTGGGTGCAGAGAATCATAATGCCCTCCCCAAGCCACGGATTATTGGAGGAGCAGAGGCAGATTCAGATGCCTGGCCTTGGATGGCCGCGATTGTCGATCGAGACAAGCCGGACATATATCAGGGCCAGTTCTGCGGCGGAACACTTATTCATCCCGATTGGGTGTTAACAGCAGCCCACTGTGTACATGATGAATTAGCCGATATAAATATAGATGTAGTACTGGGCACTAATGATCTCGGCTCATCCCCCGGTAGCTACGAAAGAATTCCGGTAGCTGAAATCGTAGAGCATCCCAGATATAATCACTTTACCTTGAATAACGACATCGCGCTGCTAAGACTTTCTCAATCCTCGGGACTGACACCAATACCTTCGTTAATTACACCGGCCAATGCATTCGATCTTGCATCTCCTGGGCATGTGAGCACAGTGATCGGATGGGGAGATACACATATAAACCCCTGGCTTTCCGATTATCCTGAGCTGTTAATGGAAGTAGATCTGCCCATTGTATCCAATGCTGATGCTAAACGAATTTATGGATGGCTCATTACGGATAACATGTTATGCGCAGGATTTAAACAGGGGGGAAGAGACACCTGCCAGGGAGACAGCGGTGGTCCCCTGATGGTCGATGACGGGCAAGGCAGTTACGCACAGGCAGGCATTATCAGTTGGGGAGAAGGTTGCGCTCTTGCCGGATATTATGGGATTTACACCAGGGTATCAAGGTATATTGACTGGATATCGACCCGGGTCGACCTTGAAGCAAGGTGTGGGGATTATAATAATGATGGTACGACTGATTATCAGGACATATCTGAGATAGGTAGCCACTGGCTCGTAATATTGCGATCCTGGACAGTAGATTGCTGGTCACCAATGAATGAATGCGGAGATTATGACGGTAATGGTATAATTGACCAACAGGATCTCAACTTCAAACGTCTGGATTTCTTTGAGGAGTTCACAGACTGGCTGTACAATTGCTGGCTCCCAACAACTGGAGATCCCAACTCAATCAACAGTCAAGACAGGTAGAGTTTTGAATCCGATAACAACTCTTGCTCATTTCATAGGTACATTTAGGCATGTTTTCAAGCTATGTTTTTCCCCATTCCCTATGGCGACTCCTAACGCTGCGTCTATGAGTTCTATATTTTGGTTTTCTCCATTATGCAAAACTCGTCACGTTCCAAATGGACGGACAAACATATCGATGTGGCTGCCTGTAAGTTCACCGCCTTGAGTACGCCACTGTGCAGCATAGACTTTTTTCCGTTTTCTCATATTTCCCTCAAATTGATTTTGGCATGTCAACGGTCTTTTAAAATTGAGCCATTTTCGGTCGTGAAAACTGAGCCACTTTCGTCCTTATTTTTGTCTCCATCCAATGCTTCTTCGGCAGTTTTTCCCATCAGTCTATAACTATTTCCCCGGATATTAACAACCGTACTGTGATGTAATAATCGATCCAGGATCGCCGTGACGATTATCGGGTCATGGAACAATTCCGTCCAGTCGGAGAAGGCTTTGTTCGAAGTGATGACCGTACTGGCCTTCTCATATCGGTTGGCAATGAACCTGAAAAACAGATTACACTCTTCCCGGTTTATGGGGGTATACCCGACTTCATCCACTATGACCAAGGATGACTTGTAATAGCTCCTGCCTTTACCAGGACGCCCTGCCTCATGATCTTTCTTAAGCTTTTTAATCAAATCCTCCATGTTCGTAAAATAGATGCTGATGCCCGCCTGACAGGCTTTTAAGGCCAAAGATACGGCAAGATGCGTTTTTCCTACACCCGGAGGCCCCAGAAAGATGATATTGCCGTTTTGTCGGATAAAAGTCAGGTCAAACAGTGACATGACTTTTTGAAGGTCCAGCTTGGGTTGAAAGGTAAAATCAAACTCGTCAAGGCTTTTTATAAAAGGCAGACCTGATATTTTTAGAGCGGTCTCTATCCGGCGCTGCTCTTTTTGCGCAACTTCTTCTTCCAAAAGGGCGTCCAGGAATGACAAATAGCTTTTCCCCTGGTCTTCGGCGCTCTTTATAACACCCTGTAAAATCTCTCTGATCCGAGACAATCGCAACCGGGTCAGATTCGACTCAATCCTATCAAGAACTAAAGTATCGCTCATCTCCGCACCTCCCCGGCCGCATGGTCATAAATCGCCATGGGCCGGATCTCAACATCCATATCGTAGGGCGATTTTAGAGGGCTTATGGTATGCTTGGCACGACCTTTGGGACGCTTTGCATGATTATACTTCCGCCGATTCATCTCATGGTCTTTTCTCAATGCCTCATAGAATCGTTTATCCTGAACCAGGTGGCCTTTTCCCTCAGGGATTTCATAGCTGACAATCAGAGCGTTATCCGAAAAAATTCTCATCATTCCGTCTTTAACCCGCAGGATGATTTCTTTCGCCACAAGGGTATGCGGCACCACATAGCTGTTGCTTTCAAATCGAACCGTGCAGTCTTTATGCACCTTTCGGTATACCCGGTAAGATGTGTCAAACGCCTGCCGAGGCAATGCTTTCAAATGAGGGGCTTCTCTGGCAAAGCGTAAGCAAACCACTTCATGCGTCGTTCCATGAATCCGTTTCTCTTTCTTTTCTAACCAAGCCTGAATATCTCGATTCGCGGTTTCCATGCA